>JBAZBT010000082.1:0-4624 GCA_041671345.1 Candidatus Micrarchaeia archaeon | reverse complement strand
GGTGCAGCCGGACGCGCCGATTCCCTGCTGCCCGCGCTGCTGCGCGTAGCGGTGGAACTTGGTGCCTGCGAGCATCTGCCCCAGCGCCTTGCCGATGTGCTTTTCAGGGATGCCGGGGCCGTTGTCCTCCGCAATCACCTTGTAGCGCTCCTTGTCGATTTCTTTTATGGACACGTCAACCTCGGGCAGGATGCCCGCCTCCTCGCAGGCATCCAGCGAGTTTGTCACGTACTCGTGCACGATGGTGGTGAGCGAGCGCGTCTTTCCCGAGAAGCCCAGCATCTGCTGGTTCTTCTTGAAAAATTCCGCCACGGAGTGCTCGCGGAACTCGGAGAAAATCTTTTCTGTTGACGTGGGCGCCATCTAACCAACTGGAAAGCTTGCTTGTTCTGCCGGACTGGTCGAAACAAATACGGGGCGGCATTTAATATTGGTTGCGGTTGCACCGGCGTGCGCCTCTCCGCGCACCGCAGCCCCGGCGCAAGCAATATAACCCGCTGCCAACATAATATTGGCATTGGCGCAGGAAGGGAGAGTGCATGGGAAAAAACTATTTCATGGGCGAGCCTCTGCCGAAAGGCGGACGCCCGGCAATGCTGGTTGCGGGGCACTCGTGGGCAGAAGGCACCTTCAGGGGGCATGAGGCTGAGATAGGCAATGCGCTGGGAATGGAAGTTGTCGCCAGGACCAAAGTCGGGTCGGGCATTGACTATGCCAGGGGGGAGGTAGGCAAAGCTGATGGGGATTACAGATGCGCCTTGCTTTTCACAGGGATAAACGACTACAGCCGCGCGGCAGGGGAAACCGGCAGGAAGTTTGACGCTGCGATTGACGCCGCGCTTTCCAAGGCGAGCGGGCGCGTTTATGTTGTGAACGTGCCGTATTACGACGCGGCGGGAAAGGGGAGGATTGACGATATAAACCGCCACTTGAAGAGCCGCGCGGAGAAGGACCCGAGGATAATATACGTCGACTTGAACGCCGAGCTGAATGGCAAAAAGCATCCTGAATACTCGCCGTCCGAGCTTCACCCTGCCAACTACAAAGGAGTCAGGGAATTCCTGATAAGGGAGATTGGCAGGAACGAGGGCGCGCTTGCGAACTCGGAGGGGCAGAAGGCGGCGCGCTAGAACAGCTTCCTTATTTCGTCCGCATTCATCTTGCGCAGCGCGCCGCGCTAGAACAGCTTCCTCAATTCCGCTTCCTTTATCTTGCGCCTGCACTTCTCCAGGTAGGCATACACGCTCGCGTGGTTGGAGCCCTCGATTATGCGGAAGACCGCCTCCATTGCGTAGTCAAGCGTGTCCACCGCGCAAATCACGCCAACCGTGTGCCCGTAGCAGACGACGTCCGCGCCCACTTCCTCCTTTATTATCTCCTTGGTGCGCCCGTGCTCGCCGATGACGCGCCCCATTATCCTGTGGCGCGCGCCTTCATGGGATGCGTAGTCGCGAAGGTCTATGAGCTTGAAGCCGTAGTCGTCGGAGAGGAGCCTAAGCGCGACCGCGGGCTCGAATCCGCGCCCTATCGCCTTCACGATGTCCTTGCCTATGAACTCGTCGAGGGGCTCGCCGTTTATCTCCACCGCTCCGTCGGAGTCGGCGCTGATGCTGACCTTCATCCTGCGCTCCAGGTAGTCCTTGGTCTCGCCGGATTCTCCAAGAAGCGCGCTTACGCGCTCGGACGGGATTTTGATTATCTGCATAGGCTCACGTTGATTTCCATATTGGAGCATGGCTTTAAAAAATAGGCGCGGAAGCGCCTGCACGAGGAATGCGCAATTTCAATGGAAACCAATTAAAACACTTTAAGCCAGTATAATGCCATGGTTTTCATTTTCCAATCAACTGCCCGAGGAACGGCAAAGGAAAGCAGGGAAGTCGCGGCATTCCGGGGCAAGGCGCTAGATATTTACAGGCGGGGCCCGAGCAACGCCGGATTGGATCTGTCGCTAATGAATCGGGTTTGCGCTCTTTTCAAGCTTATCAGGGATATCGGGCAGGGCGACAAGGATGCGGCACAGAAGAAGCTCGTTGGAAACCATTTTCTTAAAAGAATAATTGATGACGAGGCGGCGAAAGAAAGAGGCTCCGCACGTGAGCGCATGAACAAAGTAGGGTTTTTTCTTCAATTGCTCCCCCATATGCATGAAACCGACAAAGACAGTTTCAAGGAAACCCGTGCGTTGCTTGTTGATGAGCTGCACGGCGCTGTGCAAAAATTTGCCATTGAAAGCGCATTTGTTGAGGCCAAGAGGGCATCGGTGCTCCACCAGCTGAAAATAATCGAATGGGTTGCCAATGATAGGGGGTATGGCGAGTTTATTGATGCCTGCCAAAAAGCAAGAAGGGCACTCATGCCCATTCAGGAAAACGTTTCGGAATTCCTGAACCAGCCGCAAGACAACCTTAAGACAAGGAAGATGAACGAAAAAGGAAAAGCCGGGATGGAATATGCAAACAGGGTGAATGAAGCAATAAACGCATTATCATCGCCATACTGGACAGAGTGTCCGAACGGGCGGGAAAATGTCGGCAAGATGGTAGAGGAAAAGATATGGGGATTGGATGGCAGGCAGTTGAAGGACCTGCTTGATGGCAAGACAATCAGAATATCCGGGCTTAAGTTGAATTATAACGGATATTTCCTCGAAGCTTATGCGGATTTTGGCAAGGATTTGATGAACTTGGCAAAAATTGTCGCCTCAACCCCATATACTTCTGAAAAAATGGACTTCAGGAAGGATGCGATAAGCCCAAACAGCACAATAGCAAGCCAGATATTTGTCGTCTATCCGTGGGTTGCCGCGCGTGCCTTAAAGCAGTTTTACCTGGATGTTGACGCAAAGAAAAATGCAATGAAGATGATTTCTGGCAACTGCGGGGAAATCACCAGGTTTTATAATTTGGCTAGTGAAGCGTCAAGGGGCGATGAAAAGCCAAGCTTCAGGTGGCTTAATTCATTTTACAACCTGGATGACGATAAAGACATCAAACCGAAGGAGCAGGCACTCAAGGACATGAATAAGCTGATGGAAATTAAGAACGTAGACAGGAACGCGCTGGTATCGATAATATCAAACGTGAACAGCGAACTCCTTTTTGCCAAGCACAAGGATTTCCTCGAAAAGCTTGCAACACTTTGCGGCAGGAGGCTTGGCGCAGTGGAGATGCCAGGGGTTAATCTTGGCAAGCTTGTAGATGACAAGGCATTCAATTTGCTCCTGAGCGGATTCGAATCCGCCGAAGCGCCCCTTCTGGTTGCACTTTACTACTGCGACGGCGTGGCAAAGCAAAAGACGCTTAAAAGCAAGGCTGCAGAGATACAAAAGCGCATAAACGTGCTCAAGCAGTTTGGCTTTGAATACGTTGAGAGGCTGGACCCTGTGCTGCTTGAGAATTTTTACAGGACAGCAACTGGAACGGCGGAGAAATTCGACTCGAAAGGCCGCCCGAGAAAGCTTGCGCTCATAGTCCTTAATAAGGACGACTGGAACGGGGCGTTCAAGGACGACCAGGCAGTTTATCACTCCCTTATCGACAAGGGCTACAACATGCTTTTCTGCGAGGCAGGCTCGGACATGGAAGTGGCAGAGCGCTTCTTCAATTACGGGAGGAGGGGGATGGATTCTGGAAAAAGCGCGCACTTTGCGGAAGATGGGAAGAAAACCGGATACGACCTTCTTATCCTGGGCGGGCATGGCGAGCCGTCGAAAATCAAATTTGGAGGCATAGCCGGGGAATGGGCATACATTGACCTGCAAGATTATGCAAAGCTGAAAAAATACGGGGACTGGGAAAGCCTGTTCACCGACCGCGCGGCAATCCTTTTGTGGTCATGCTCCACAGGAGGAAAGCTGGAAGAAGGCAAGAAAAGCGACTTTTCAAACATGATGACCATGCTTGGCGACCTTACCGCACAGGCGACATACGCGCCAAAAATATCTGCAAGCACTGAAAGCATCAAATTCGACACGGATGGATATGTGGTGGGCACCGAGTACGATATCAAAGGCATTGGAAATGTTACCCGCCATGCAAAGGTCAGCGGAAAAAAGTAAGCCAGAGCATCTTACATGAACTCCGCCAATCCTTTCTGCTTTTCCGGCTCCTCGGTGAAGATGCTGCTTATGTCCTTGCGGAAAAGCTCCATCCTCTGCTTCATGTATTCCGGAAGGTGGTAGCGCGCGATGAGCCTGTCCGCGTGGTCGAGGTATTTCGTGATGCCGCCCTTGTTTATAGTCAGGAGGAGCTTGCCCCCGCACGCGTTGCACTTGCCGGAAAGCGGCACGCGGCGGTATTTCACCTTGCAGTCCAGGCAGCGGAACTCCTGCTGCGAGAACGAGCGCAGGTTGCCGTACAGGTCGGGGAAGAAGTGGTGCAGGAGCAGCCGCTCGGCGGCGTCGGCTGGGTTCACCGCGCGGATTTTTTCCTGCAGGGAGAACTGCGCCTCGATTTTCTCGCCCATGTCCTTGAATTTCAGGTAGGTGCTCTGGTGGGGCCCAGCCGACACATCAGTGGTTTCGTGCGAGTAGGGGAGCGAGCCGTACTGCTGTGGCTTGCCAAGGAGCTTTTTCACGGTGTCAAGCTTGAGGTCGGAAGGCATCGAGTACTTGTCCGAAAGC
>JBAZBT010000081.1:0-4725 GCA_041671345.1 Candidatus Micrarchaeia archaeon | reverse complement strand
CACTCCCCCCTCTATCTCTGGACTGGCGGGCAAGGCAGCAGACGGGCGCAATGGGGCCCGGAGCCCTGTCCTGGTAATAATCGCTTCATACAACGACGAGAAACGGCTTGCGGCGCTGCTCGACTCTCTTGCAAAACAGCAGTTTTCAAATTTTGACGTGGCAATCATCTATGGCAAAGGCGACCATTTTGTCCGCCACTCCAAGCTTAGGATATTGCACATTGAAAGAAAAACCGACCTCGGGTTTGCAGGCGCAGTATACTTGGGGCAGCTGATCGCACTGCGTGACAAATACAAGTATTTCCTTGCAACTGATGTTGACAAGCTGCCATTCAAGGGCGCATTGAAGGCGTTATACGGGGCATCGGAAGCCCGCCGGCTGGACTACGCCCGGGGCAGGTTTGTTTTTTCCGGCATCCATGTGCCGCCTGACAACATCGTGCCATTCAAGCAAGAGGTGCTCCCGCACGGGGCGTTCACATTCCTTTGGGGCCTGGTTCGGACCGACATCCTCATAAAAACAGGTTTGTATGCGGCTCCTCTTTACATGGGGTGCGATGACACTGAATTCAGCTACCGCCTGCGGCTGGCTGGCGCAAGGCAGGAGATATTGGGCGAGTGGATATTCAGGACATATTATCCTGTGATGAGGCTCCTTAGGCTGGCAAGAAAAGGCGGGTATGACAGGACGGATGCATGCCAGCGCGCGCTTTCATTGCGCCAGATGCCCCAGATATTCCTTTTCCAGCCTGGCTACAAGGCAATGGAAACCCTTGCGCGCATGCTGCTGGTTACACTGCCCTACATCTACCAGTCAAACCTATACTTTAGGCTGATGGAGCAGCGTGTGCCGGAATTCGGAAAATACCGCGCATGCGCCCGCCGCTCACTATTCAGATCACCGTTTTGGGGTGCGTTTGGGGATGAAATGGAAATAACTGGCGCTGGCGCGGCAAAAATGCGCCCCATGGCTGAATTGCAAACGAAATTCACTATGAAAATGCTTGCGCAGGCGCTCATGCTGTTCTTCAATAAGCGGACGGATGCATTTCCCACCGAATTATTCATGGCGCTGCCCGACACCTGCATCATGCCTGATGAAACTGGGGAAAAGCTGATAAAAATCACCTGGCGCAGGCGCATCCCCATCCCAAAAAAACTCCTGCTCGCTGCGTATGCGCTTTTTGACACGCTGGAATGCATGGCCCGCGCCTGCTTCAATGCCGCGTCAGGCAGGCACCTGTTCAAGGACTACGCGCTTCCCTGATGGGTTCCTGCTAATTTGCCGGAAACCACTGGCACTGCGGTGTAGCCAGCCATTTAAAGCTTCCTTATTCATAACTAGGCGGCTGAAGGGCATTTTCAACAAGGCTAGAGGCATTATCATGCATGACAAAATCATCATAAAAGGCGCGCGCGAACACAATTTGAAGAACCTCACGCTGGAAATCCCGCGCAATTCGCTCACAGTCATCACCGGGCTTTCAGGCTCGGGCAAGAGCACGCTGGCGTTCGACACGCTTTACGCAGAGGGGCAGAGAAGGTATGTGGAATCGCTCTCCGCCTACGCGCGCCAATTCCTCGGCGTGATGAACAAGCCGGACGTGGACTCCATCGAGGGCCTGTCGCCTGCAATTTCCATCGAGCAGAAGACAACCACGCGCAACCCGCGCTCCACCGTGGGCACCACCACCGAGATATTCGACTACCTGAGGCTGCTTTACGCGCGCATAGGCGCCCCATACTGCCCGAAATGCGGCAAGCCCATCACATCCCAAACCACCGAGCAGATTGCAAATGCCATCCTCTCGCAGGGCAGCGCGGAGGGGAAGAACGTCCAGGTAATCTCGCCAGTGGTGCGCGGCAAGAAAGGCACCTACGAAAAGCTGTTCGACGAGTTCCGCCAGAAGGGCTATTCCCGCGCGCGCGTGAACGGGAGCATAATGGAGCTTGAAAGCTACATCCCAAAGCTCGACAAGAGCAAGCGCCACACCATCGAGGTGGTGGTGGACAGGTTCACGGCAACCAACCAGAACAGGCAGAGGCTGCTGGAGGCGCTGAAGAGCGGCATACGCGAAAGCAGCGACGGGCTTGTCATAGTTGCGATAGAAAGGGGCAAGGAGCTCCTGTTCTCGCAGAAAAACTCCTGCCCTGACTGCGGCATTTCCATAGGCGAGCTGCAGCCGAGGATGTTCTCGTTCAATTCCCCCTATGGCGCGTGCGAGGAGTGCAAGGGAATGGGCGTGAAGATAATATTCGACATCGACCTAGTGGTGCCCGACAGGCAAAAGACGCTGCGCGAGGGCGCCGTGCTCCCATGGCGCAACAGCATCATGGGCGGCTATTACGCGCACCTGCTCGAAGCGCTTGGCAAGAAGTTCGATTTCTCGCTTGACACGCAATGGAACGCGCTTTCCAAGGAGGCGAAAGACGCCATCCTGAACGGAAGCGAGGAGAAGCTGCAGTACAAGCTGGAGTCCAAGAGCGGGGAGTCCTCCTACCAGGGCTGGACGAAATTCGAGGGCGTGCTCCCCAACCTTGACAGGCTTTACAAGCAGACGCATTCGGAAGGCAGGCGGATGGAAATGGAAAAGTACATGCGCGAGCTTTCCTGCCCCTCCTGCCACGGCAAGCGCCTCAAGCCTGAAGTCCTTGCAGTAAAGGTGAACAATAAGGACATCATGGAAGTCACGGGCCTGTCCGTGGAGTCCGCCTACGGCTTTTTCAGTTCCCTGAAGCTTACAAAGACCGAGGAAACCATCGCGCGCCCTGTGCTTCGCGAGGTGCAGTCGCGGCTTGACTTCCTGCTGAACGTCGGCGTGGGCTACCTTTCGCTTTCGCGCGTGACAGGCACATTGTCCGGCGGCGAGGCGCAGCGAATACGGCTTGCCACGCAGATTGGCGCGAATTTGATGGGCGTGCTTTACGTGCTCGACGAGCCGTCCATAGGGCTCCACCAGCGCGACAACGACAAGCTCATCTCCACGCTGAAAACACTGCGCGATTTGGGCAACACCATGGTGGTGGTGGAGCACGACGAGGAGACGATGCGAAGCTCCGACTTCATGATAGACCTGGGCCCGGGGGCGGGCGTGCATGGCGGCAGGATAATGGCGATAGGCACCCCTGCCGAGGTGGAAAAGACGCGCGATTCGCTCACGGGCGCATACCTCCGCGGCGAGCTTAAAATCCCGGTGCCGAAGATACGCCGCCAGCCTTCCCGCTGGTTCACGCTGAAAGGCGCGCGCGAGAACAACCTGAAAAAAATAGACGTGAAATTCCCCATCGGCTGCTTCATGTGCATCACGGGCGTATCAGGCTCGGGCAAGAGCACGCTGATAAACGAGACGCTGTACCTCGCCCTCATGAAATATTTCCACCAGTCCAAAGAGGAGCCGGGCAAGTTCGACAGGATTGACGGCGCAGGCGCGCTTACCGACGTGATATCCGTGGACCAGTCGCCAATCGGCAGGACGCCGCGCTCCAACCCCGCCACCTACATCGGCGCATTCACCCCCATCCGCGAGCTTTTCGCAGGCGTGCCGGAGGCACGCGCGCGCGGCTACGAGCCGGGGCAGTTCTCGTTCAACGTGCAGAAAGGCAGGTGCCAGGCATGCGAGGGCGACGGGGTGAAGAGGATTGAGATGGCATTCCTTGCCGATGTCTATGTCACGTGCGAGGAGTGCAACGGCAAGCGCTATGACTCGGAAACCCTCCAGATAAAATACAAGGGCAAGAACATCCACGACGTGCTTTCCATGAGCGTGGAGGAAGGGCTGCAGTTCTTCACAAACATCCCTGCCGTGAAAAACAAGCTCGAGACCATGGTGGATGTCGGGCTTGGCTATATTTCGCTCGGGCAGCCCGCCACCACGCTCTCGGGCGGCGAGGCGCAGCGCATCAAGCTTGCGGCGGAGCTTTCCCGCCGCGACAACGGCTCCATGCTCTACATACTTGACGAGCCCACCACGGGGCTCCACTTTGCCGACGTTTCCAAGCTCCTTTCAGTGCTGCAGCGCCTGGCGGACAAGGGCAACACCATCATCGTAATAGAGCACAACCTTGACGTGATAAAGACCGCGGACTACGTAATCGACCTGGGCCCCGAAGGCGGCGACGAGGGCGGGGAGATAGTCGCGCAGGGCACGCCCGAGGAAATCGCGAGGAACAAGGCAAGCTACACCGGGGAATATCTGAAAAAGGTGCTGTGACATTTATTCCGGCCTGAACTTCTTTTTCCTCAGCAGCCTGTGGTAGCTTATGCCGAACCTGTGCGCCTCGTCGCGCGCGCGTTGCAGAACCTTGAGCGCGGCGGAGGAATGCGGCAGGCGGATGGGAATCGCGCGCTCGGGCGAATAGATTTCCTCGAACTCCTTTGCAAGCGAAACAATCGGCACCTCAAGCTGCAGCTCAGAAAGCGCGGAGAGCGCGGCTGAAAGCTGCCCCGGGCCTCCATCTATCACTATAAGGTCGGGCAGCTTGCTCTGCTCAAGCTTCAAGCGGTAATAGCGGCGGAAAACAATTTCGCGCATGGAGGCAAAGTCGTCCTGCCCCTCCACCGAGCGTATCTTGAATTTCCTGTAGTTCGCCTTTGACGGCGCGCCGTTCACGAACTGCACCATGCTCCCCACCACGTTGGTGCCGAGAAGGTTTGAAATGTCGAAGCACTCAATCACGCGCGGGATTGCGGAAAGCGAGAGCTCATGCTGAAGCTCGACGAGCGCA
>JBAZBT010000080.1:0-4782 GCA_041671345.1 Candidatus Micrarchaeia archaeon | reverse complement strand
ACCTGCAATGTCATGAACGTCCTTCCAGATTTTCGAGCGGTAATACTCGAAATCAAGCCCTGCCTTCAGGTTGTTGTTCCTTCCAAAAACCGCGCCGAGCTTGTACACAAGGAGAAGCTCCACCGTGGGAATGCGGATGGTGGCGCTCCCGACTTTTTTCTCAACATTGTGTTTTGTTGCCCAGTTCCACGGCAGCCTTGCCTTGGAGCCCTCGAACGTGATTGTCCTGTCTGAGGAAACCGCGTCAATGATTATGTCCACTTCCCGTCCTCCGCTTTTTACTGTTTTTACTATCTCCTTGTCAAATCCAAAGTGCCCTCTGTGCCTTTCCTCATATCCGTGGCTCAGGAAATAGGCTGAAAGGGTCTGGTGCATGGATGCTGCACTGGGGAAAACTATGTCAATGTCCTTTGAGCCAAGCCCCTTGCTGTAGATGTAGGCGGCCCAGCCGCCAACTATAACTGGGTAGTTCCCGAGCTTTTCGTTGTACCACTTTGCAAGCTCCTCAAGCTCTTTGAGGCTTGGCTCGGTGACGCCCTGTGAGTACAGCTCCTTCATTGCTCATCCACTCCCTTTTCACAAGCCTTTCCGCAACATATGCCTTGTTGTTGCAGAACAGGTCAACCACGGTTCGTACCTTGTCGGTTACAGCTTGTCCATTTTTCTTGGTAATGCCGTTTCCATGCATATCATCAAGGTATAGTTCAATGTGTGTATATCCCTTCCGCAGGTTTATTATTTCTTTCAGAAAGCGCTCATCCGATGCATACAGGTGGATTGAAGGGTCTCGGTAGTAATCGTCATAATAGGTAAGCGCGCTTGTGAGGCAAAGCACTGCATTCTTCCCTGCCAGTTCCAAAACCTGCTCCTTGTTCAGTTCTAAGTTGAAGGTAGCAAACGGCTTCAATTTTCTGTAAATCGGAAAAATGCCAAATATTGCTGGGGCTGAAACAAGCTCGTAATAGCCGGTCCTTTTTGCCACGCAGCCTAGTGAGACGAACGAATTGACCACCCTATTTACGAGACTGAACGTAACACCTCGTTCCTTGCTTATCTGGTACTGGGTGAACTTCTTCATCTCCAGCATAGCGCTTATTATCTTGTATGTCTCTCTGGCTGTCGGTTTCATATATATCACTATCCGGTGATATTATCTGTATATAGTGATATATAAGCCTTTCTACGATTGCCCCGGATTTGTCATGTAATCAGGTTACATGACAGGGCGCGACGCACGTTCTGCGGGCAACGCCTTATATTTTTTCATGCTGAATATTGCATCGCTCAGCTATAGGTGTTAAGTGAAAACAAACTACTATCCGTGAAAACAGGCTCTATGTAGCTTCTGAGCAAAACATTATGTCACACTTAGTAGCAAAAATTCGCCATTCAGTGGGGACATTGATGGCCCGACAGAGTAGGAAATTGGAATGAACTTGATTAGAGAATTGATAAAAACTTGATGCGCAATAAAGGATTGGTGATGTTGTGAAAGCACTCGTTCTGGTTGGAATGCTGTTTTGCCTGATATTTTTTGGCTGCGTCAGTGAAAGCAAACCGCAGATAGGGACTGCCCCAACAGCCCAAAACGCCCAGAAGTCAATTGAGGGAAATCAGATGGCACCCCAAGAAAAAAGTGAACTTGCCCTGCCGCCGCTTAGTGAAGGAAAAGCTTGCGCGTATCTTTCAACCAAGCAGGAGATGACGTGCAATTTTGACGCAAGCGCATTTACTTCTAAGACAGGCTTCAACATCAGCAGTGGAAAACCATTTGCGCTGGAAAAATGCACGGCGCTCACGCTGATCACTGACCCTGTAAAATATGAGATGATTTCCTTGTTTCCATATCAAGACGAGGTAATCGCAATTAACAGTGAAACCACGAGCAATGCGCTTGGCATAAGCCTGGCAAACCCGTGCCTGATGCCAGCAGCATTCAAAGACGGGAAGCTATCTAGGGATTACTGTTTCTACAATTCGACAACAACTGAGGTCTATTGCGGGAGGAACGTCTCGTTGCTTCACAAGGGCATTATCTATAATTTCACAGGGTTTCCGGTAAAAATAGATTTCTGCGGACTTACTGCAATAATGGATGACACAAACGAAACTTATTTTGCTTATATTTGGAAAAACAGGAACTCGCTTATTCCACTGAACAATGTGACTGGCGCGAGGGCGGTAGGAAGCATGATACTTGGAGAAGGTTGCGAATCTTGATAATGTGCTTGTTGGTTTCAAAACGCCAAGAAGTGCCCAAAACCACCCTTTTTCATCGGGCAGAGCCCACGTTATAAAAATGTCGCTGAGCGAACACAGAAGTGCTTTTGAGTAGCTTCTGAGCAAAAATTATTGCCAGCCGGATGGATGGTTAATAAATGGCGCATGGCAGGTAGATGCATGGCAAAGAAAAAGTCCGGCGCGCGCGGCACGCCGTGGAATGCGTGGGTCTGGGCCGCGTCCAATCTTCTTCACATCCCGTACTATGCGGCAAGGCTCATCATCCGGGCTGCGGACCTGTGCATGGCAAGGCTTTCATCGCAGGCAAAGGAGGCAGGCGTGAAGTCGCTGCAGCCGAAAGCGGGAGCGGCGTATTCGCAGCTGGCGATGCAGGGCCAGGCGCCGCACACGGGCTCGCTTGAGGAATTCGAGCAAAAGATCATGACGTCAAAAAGCGCGATAGGCCTGGTGCTTGGCGCGCGCGGCAGCGGCAAATCCGCGCTGGGGATGCGCATGCTTGAGAACGTGTCCGCAAAAACAGGGAGGCAGGTCTGCGCCATGGGATTCGACAGGTCCTCGCTTCCAGGATGGATAAATGCGATTGGCAGCCTGGACGAGGTCCCAAACGGCGCGTTCGTGCTTGTCGACGAGGGAGGGATATCGTTTTCCTCGCGCTCGGCAATGTCTTCGGCAAACAGGCTCCTGTCCTCGCTCCTTTTTATCTCGAGGCACAAGGACATTTCGGTTCTTTTCATATCGCAGAATTCAGCAAACCTGGAAGTGAATGCCATCAGGCAGGCCGATTTCCTCATGCTCCGCAAGCCCTCGCTCCTGCAGAGCGAGTTTGAGAGGGGCATAATCGCAAAGATCTACAAGGGGGCGCTGGGCGGCTTTGAGGCGTTGCCCGGCAGGGGGCGGCATTCGACATACATCTATTCCGATGAATTCCGCGGCTTTGCCGCCTGCAGCCTTCCGTCGTTCTGGAGCGAAAAGGCGAGCAAGGGGTATGGGGCGCGAAAGCTCTGATGGCCCGGCAAGCCCGGGTGCCGATGGGCGGCGGCGGGATGTTTGCATCGCTTGCCAGCGCGCGCCTTCCGCCTGAATAAAGCTTATAAGCAGTGCGCGCGAAAGGCAGCAATATGCGCGCCAAAAGCATGGAATGCGCGGGCTGCTTCTTTCAACCTGCGCGCGAAACGGAGGTATGAACATGGCAAAAAAGAAGGGGGATATTGCGGAGAAAGCGGGCTGGCTCCTTGGAATCTCGGGGCTTCTCATGCTCATCATCGGAATCCTGCTGTTCTTCACGCCGCAGATGACGATTGAGACCGCGGTCCTGCTGATGGGCGCGGTCTTTGCAGTCGGGGGCGCGCTCAAGATAGGGGAGGCGCTGTTCGCCTGCAAGAATGCGAACTTTGCCAGCAACATCGCGATAAGCGGCGCATTTGCGCTGGTTGTCGGCCTGATAATGCTTTTCGGCTCCGGCTTTGTGACCGGGGGCGTCATCGTGATGTTCGGCGCGCTTGCCGCGCTCCTTGGGCTCGTGGCGCTTGTGACCGGGGTGGGGCAGGTGGCGTACGGGCTTAAGGCAAAGAAGGGCAGGATGCTGAGCCTTGCGGCGGGCGTCGTGCTCATTGCGCTGGGCGCCGTCATGCTCTTCAACCTGCTCGGGTCGGCAATCGCGCTCATCATGATAAATGCGCTGTTCATGATGATATACGGCATGGTGATGATAGTTCTTGCGCTGAACATCAGGGAATACCTGCATTAGCGCCGGCATTTCCCTTTTTGTTTTTTTCTTTTTTCCCCGCTTGCTGGATTTTGCCGGGTTTTTTCCCTTTTTCCTAGTTAGCCGGCCTGTTGCTGCCTTGCCGGGTTTTTTAGTTTCCCGCCCGGGCGGCTTGCCTTGCCCGCCTTCCCGGTTGGCTAGTAGAGGTAGCCCCAGGAGTGCAGCATGTCAGAGTCGTGCGTCCAGCGGTTGCCTATGTCCGTCCGGTAGAACATGTTGGGGATGAGGATGTTCTCGAGGCGCTTGTAGACCAGCTTCTGCACATCCTCCACCGTGAGCGCAGAGCCTGTCACTATCACCGCATAGCCCGACTGCCCTGCGAGGCGCCAGTCCCCGTCCACCAGCTTGACGTCCCCCAGGTGGATGCCTTCCAGCACGGGCTTCTTGAAGATGATTATCGCGTCCTCGGAGTATCGGCGGAATGCGCGGAAGTCCTGGAAGGGGAACGGCGGCACCGCCACCACCACGCCGAGCTGGAAGCCCTTTTTCGTCTTGAGTTCCGCAGGCTCGCCGCGCGCAAGCCGGTAGAGGAATTCGCCCCAGGAGGAAGAGACGCCCTCCATCTGGATGGAAATCGTGGGATAGCCGAAGCGGGAGGTGAATTCGAGGGGGTAGATGCCCTTGGCATTCGCGATGCAGTTGATGTCTATGTAGCCCACGTAGCCGCACGCGGCAAGCTTGATTTGCATCTTGCCGAGTGTCTCGTTGAAGATTTTCGACTGCTGCGCCCAGAACATCAGCGTCCCCATCTCGCCGGTGTTCGGCCCGAGCTCGCC
>JBAZBT010000079.1:0-4813 GCA_041671345.1 Candidatus Micrarchaeia archaeon | reverse complement strand
GTGCTCGAGGCCTGGGTGAAGGTGGAGCTTGGCGAGCTTTTGAAAAGCATAGTGATTGCGGTTTTCTGCATCGCCCTCATCGCAACCGTCAACCAGGCATCCCAGTTCCTTGCAGGCGAGAGCGGCGCTGCAAGCGTGGTGGCCAATGCGCAGGCGTCCATGAGGATGCTTTACGACGACGCCCATTCCCTTTACATGAACCTTGCCGGGGTATATTTCAACGTCGCAAAGATTGCCGGCTACTCGTACACCGCAGGCACGTCCATGCTGGTGTTTGTCACGATATCCTACTCCTCTTCCCCCGGCGCAGGGCTGTCGCCGTTGCTTGCCGAGGTGGGCGCCGCCCTTGACGCAGTGGCAAGCTACATGATGCTGGCGTCCGCGCAGGCGGCATTCCTGCAGTTCTTTGCAACCGCGGCGGTGGTCATGCTCCCGGTGGGCATTTTCCTGCGCACGTTCTCGTTCACGCGCAGGCTGGGCGGCACGCTCCTGGCGGCCACCATAGCGGCCTCGGTGATTTACCCCTCATCCATCCAGCTCTCGAGCGAAATCTACAAGACGTTCCAGCCCGACCTGCAGGCAAGCACAAGGAACGTGGCGGTGCCGGAAGCCGGCAACCCGCCCATGTCCAGCGTGGTGTGCAGCCAGGTGATGAAGGAGTTCGTGCAGAGCCCCATCCCGCTTATCGGCGGCGAGAACGGCTGGCACATCGTGGTCTGCCTGCCGCTGTGCGCCATCCTTTCGGCACTGGACCCGAGCGGCGTGACGGCTGCAACATGCTTCCCGTACACCTGCAAATACATAATCAAAATCATCTTCGCAGTCGTCAAGGCAATCTTCCCGATAATAATGTACGCCTCGGTGTTCTCCACCATGGACATCGGCACCCAGCCGGCCGCCCTGCTCAATAACTACTTCACGCCCATTTCCGACTATGCCCTTCCCGCGGTCGCGAAATTCACGGTCATTTCCCTGTTCACCTTCCTGATACCGATAATAATCACGCTCGCGCTGCTGCGCGCGCTTGCCATCTCTTTCGGCGGCGAGCCGCAGCTTTACGGGCTGTCCAAGCTGGTTTGACATGAAGGCAAATGCAAGATTCGCGTTCGCGCTTTTGGCGCTTGCCGTTTCGGCGTGCTTTGCCACAGCGCCCGACCCCCCGACCTACATGGAGACCTGCGGGGTGGACAGCTTTGCCACCGCGGGCGGCGGCGAGGCGCTGTCGTTCATCGCAATCGCGTTTGCCATCGTTTCGTTCGCAATCGGGCTCGCCTACATGTACTCCAAGGTGCGCGAGGACCCAGCAACCGGCGTGTGGGCAAAGGACGAGGCTTACAACCTCGTGGTTTCCCTCCTGCTGTTCGCAGGCATCCTGGTGTTCTTCACGGGCGCCTGCTCCATCGCCCAAAGCTATGCGGGGAACAAAAGCCCAATCACCGCCTCCCAGATGTACCTTGACGCCCTTCTCCAGTCAAACGGGCTCAACGTGCTCAAGGAGCTCGAGTCCGACAGCCTCCGAAACCAGCTCGACGCGACCAAGTACTCCTACCTCGGGCTCTCGCCTTTCTGGGGCGGCGGGGTCGCGGTGAGGGCGAACCGCAAGTCGTATTCCGCGCAGCGCGAATACCTCATCGACCTCTACCTTCCCATCGTGGCGAGCCTCACTGCGCAGAAGTACGTGCTGCAGGGCATCGCATGGATGGGCGCATCGGTCCTGCTGCCGTTCGCCTTCGTGCTCCGCCTCGTGCCCCCCACGCGCGAGTTCGGCAACATGCTGCTCGCGCTTTTCTTCGGCATGTACATAGTCGCGCCCACCATGTACGCGATGAGCGCGCAGGTGTTTGCGGACAACGTGATGAACACCACGCCATATTCGGTCACCAGCCTCCAGAAGTTCCAGTCCTATGGGCTGGACAACAGCCAGGCGGCGCCCTCCGACATCAAGGCCACGGTGTTTTACCGCATAGGCTCCGTGCTTCCCCAGGCGATTTTCATCCCGAACCTCGTGATATTGGTCACGGTGACAAGCATAATGGCGGTCTCAAAGGCGCTTCGCGCGATTGCGATATAATAGATATTATGTTATGGGCCAATGATGTGATGGGCATGGCAGCGGTGTGATGGATATGGCAGCGCAAAACGGCAACGGAACGATTGGCATGGCAGCGGTGTGATGGATATGGCGGCGCAAAACGGCAACGGAACGATTGGCATGGCAGCGCAGGGCAGCGGCAAAAACAATTTCGGCTTTGCCCTTTTCCTCAGCCTTGCACTTATCCTCCTCATGGTGCCCGGCGCGCACGCGGCTTCCTGCGGAACGGTCCACGCGGGCTCGGGCACCTGCAGCTCATTCGGCACGTCCGGCACGCACACTGTCCCCTGCGCAAGCATGGGCAGCCCGGACTGCTGCGGGGCCGTGTCAAACTGCGAATGGACGGAGGCGGTTCCTGGCAGGGACGACACGTTCGCCTGCCGCTCCACCCCAGGCGCGCACGCGGTGACGTGCTCGGGCTACGATGGCAACGAGATAGGGTGCAAGGAAATGGGCTGCAAATGGACGCCTGCGGGCTCAGGGGCGTGCAGCGGCTCGAGCAGCGGGGCGGGCTATGGCTCGCACTGCACCAGCAACGCGCAATGCGCGACATGCCTGGTGTGCGACACCACGGGCACCCCGCCTGTGAACAAGTGCACCCAGCGCCCTGGCGTATGCACCACCGTGCCTGCGATTTATGTGCCGCCGCCCCCGCAACCAGACGGCCAGCCCGGGGTGGTGACCCCCCAAAGCTCGATTGAAGCGCTGGAAAGCGGCGCGGGGGTGGTTTCAGGCTCGTCCAAAATCTACAAGGTGGGCTGGTTCTCGGACTGGAAGGCATCAGGCCTTATCGGCGTGGCGATAGTGTGCTCCATCATCGCGCTTGCGGCAATGATGGGCAAGGCGTTCAACCTGCCCGAGATAAAGGCGTTTGCCAACAACGAAATCAAGCAGGCGGTAATCTCGGTGCTGCTCATCGTTTCGCTGGTGGCGCTTGTCACGTTCTTCAACGAAATAGCCGTGCAGTCCATACGCGCATCCGACCTGCCGGTGAACTGCAATGTCCCCGAGCCCTGCTACGTCGCCGCGGCAAAGGCCTACATCACCACGGTCAGCGACATCGGAAAGACCTATGCGCAGGACAACATGCGGGAGTCCATCGACAAGATGAGGCGCTCCACATACGGCTACAACATCAACGCGAACATCATCTACCTCGCCTACGCGGGCTTTTCCATCCGCTTCAACGCGGGCGACTCCCTGGTGGCGGAGCGCCATGGCGCGCTCTTCTCGCAGGCGAGCAAGATACTTGCGAGCCTCTCTGCCCAGAAATATTTCCTGGATGTGGTGACATTCGGCATAGCGCCGCTTTTCATACTGCTCGGCATTGTGCTGCGCACGTTCTTCTTCACGCGCAAGCTCGGCGGGTTGCTGCTTGCGATAGCCATCTCGCTTTTCATAATCTATCCCCTCACATACGCATTCGCCTGGTACACCCTCAACGTCACGGTGTATGGCGAGCGCACGCTGGCCGTTGCCGACCCGTCGTGCCCGAACGAATGCACCGCGACATACCCTGCGGCATTTTTCACAAGCCCATCGACCGGCCAGCTCGTGCAGTTCCCGACCACGCAGGCGATAGTGCGGGCCGGCATCACCAAGGCCAATTGGGGCGCAGGCGGGCCTGCCGGGGCATTCCCCGGCCTGGTGGCGTGCAAGGACCTCTCGGCCATAGGGCTTCCGGATTCTGGCGCAAGCGCAAATGCCTGCCCCAAGTGCCCTGACTACTGCCGCGACGTCCCGTTCCCCTCCAGCATGCCCGGGTGCGACATCGTGGCGTGCTCGGCGTGCAACCCGGGCTGCAAGATTGTGCGCCAGCGGCTGAACTGCAACACCGACCCGTCCTGCCCGTCAGGCGCGTGCCCGGACATCTGCCGCACCAGGGTGCCTACTGAGAACAAATGCTTCAACGATGAAAAGGGCGGGGTGATACCCGCCAATTTGTCCGTGAGCTGCGCAGGCTGCGGCAAATACCCCGCATGGTGCCGCTTCCTGAGGGAGGAGCCCGTGGGCACATTCACCCCCATGTATCCCTACACCGTGCTTCCCAACGGGGAAAAGCTCAATGCCGCGTGCAAGGACCTGGAAACCGACCTCTCCTGCCCCAAGGAATGCTCCTACATAACCAGGCTTGGCTCGAAAGCCACCTGCGATGACATATGCAGCGTGAAGGACGCGTCCACCGGGGAAACCACCTCGTGCCCGTCCGAGTGCAGGGTGGACAAGGCCCTTGGCGACCCTGAGTGGATGAGCACATACGACATCATCCCGCCGGACTTCGGAAGCCTGTGCACCAAGACGCCGGCAATCGCCGCGGCATGCGCGGTATGCAAGACGCACGAGGAGTGCCTGGTCGCCATCCCCGAAGACCCCACTCCCCCGGAGTCGGCGGCATCCTGCGCAGCCTATCCCACCCGCAACGCAGCCCCTGAAAAATGCCTGGCGTGCCCGGACTATTGCAGGCGCACCGGCTTCAGCGGGGTTTTCATCGCGGCATCGCAGGTGGAGCGCGGCGCTGACGGCCTGCCGCGCGTATGCGACAAGTCGGTGAATCCCGGCATAGACTGCTCCTCGACCGGAACCCCGCCTGCGTGTGCATCCGAATGCAGGGTTTCCGCCAATCCCCCCATCTGCCGCCCGTACGACCCAGCCCATACCACGGACGGGGACGTTGCGTTCTGCCGCGGATGCCCTGACGAGGCGCGATACCTTGTGCGCTAT
>JBAZBT010000078.1:0-4849 GCA_041671345.1 Candidatus Micrarchaeia archaeon | reverse complement strand
CTTGCCTATGCCGTACTCGCAGACAACGGTTTCGCCGCCCTTGCTTGAAAAATCGTTCACGAAATCTATTGCGTTTGAAGTGGCAAGCGCGCTTCCTTGCGCGAATGTGGAAAAATCGGAGTAGATTGCCTTGCCTTTGGAGGAGTAGTACTTGCGGTTCGCATCCGCCATGCCATCCCCGGGGGTTTTGCCTTTTGCAGCCATAACAATCAACCGGGAAACCATCGCCTGCCATTCGCCGTTTGCGCCTGCCTCAGAGCACGCCCTTCTTCACTTTCTCCACGCCGATTGCCTCCACGAGTTTCCCGAGCTTGGGGCCGCGCGGCTTTGAAAGGAGCGCAAGGTAGCATTCCTCGAACATTTTTGCGGGCGGCACGTTTCTTTCCTTTGCAACGGCAAATGCGAGGTTATGGATGTCGAGCGCAGGCATCCCCGGCTCGAGCCTCCCGAAGAACGCGGCCGCATTTTCGCCGGCTTTCTGCGGCTTGTAGGCGAATGAGTATTCTTCAGGGATGAAATTCTTCCTCTCCCACGCCTCGACATAGGGCTGGAGCTTCACAACGGCCGATGCGTCGCCGGTCGTGGACACTATCTGGTCCCAGCTCCACTGGAGGTTCCGGTAAAGTATGAGGTCGATGAAAGGCGTTTTCCAGCCCCTGCCGCCCCCTGCGCCTTCTGATGAGAGCTTGGCCGCAAGCGCGCGCTTCCTGTCGGCGCGCGAAAGCGATTCGGATTTTCCTGACGAGAGGAGCGCAAGCGCCTTTTCATAGTCGTCAACCGCGCGGAGCACGTTTTCAGGCTTGGGGTTGATGTCCACATTCTCCTGTATGTCGGGCTTGAGGAGCATGTACTTGAGCACCTCGGCGGGGATGAGCTCCATGAGCTCCTTTACGCCCATGCCCGTTCCCTTGCTCTTGCTGTACTTCTTGCCTTCGAACAGGATGAAACCGAACTTGTAGCCGATGGAGGGCTCCTTCTTGAAGATGTCCTTGAAAATCGCTTCGAGCGTGTCGCGGCTCCCTCCGCGCGTGAAGTGGTCCACGCCGCCGCCTTCCGCCGCGGTGTTGAAATGGTCCTGCCATGCGGGCCAGTGGAGGCGCCAGGTGAGCTTGTAGTTGTGGTCGGATATTTTCGCCTTGCCGGCGTGGCCGCAGCCTTTTGCGTACTTCACGTCCCGGTCGCAGGCGTATTCGTAGCTGTCGCCGTCGTGTGAAGTTACGCGCGTGGTGGCGATTTTCCCGCACTTTTCGCATAGCGGCATGATGGGCGACCACCAGTCAGGAAGGGAATCGCGCAGCGATGACTTTGCCACTATCTCCTTTACCTTTGCCTCGTTCTTGAGGAACATCCTGGCATACTTGTCCATCGAGCCGTTTGCATAAAGGTCATTCGCGCGCACAATCTCAGGCTTGACGCCGAACTTGTCCATCGCGGCCTTCGCATCCGCAAGGAAATAATCGCCGAACGAGGCCGTCTTGCCGGTCGGGTCGGGCACGCTGGAGAGCGGCTTGCCAAGGTGCGGCTCAAGCACTGACTTGTACTGCTCGAAAACCGATGGCACGCCGTCGAATGCATCGTAGATGTCTGCAACGAAAATGTATTTTGTCTCCTTTTCCGCATAGCGGAGCGAATCCACTATCGCCTGGGGGAAAAGGAATTCGCACACCGTGCCCAAATGCGTGGGGCCTGAGGTCGTCATGCCGCCCGAGATGACGTAGGGCTCGCGCTTCTCCGCGACTATCTGCTGCGCCAAAAGCTCGGACCAGTGGAGGGATTTTTTCGCCTCGTCATCGTTCTTTTCGTCTGCCATGGAACGGGATTGGAGGGAAATAGAATAAAAAAGCTCCCTGTTGGCGCTTTTTTGGCACTAGGCGGGCACGCGCGCGGATTCCAATCCGGTGAAAAGGCGCGCCAGGGCGCCTTTTGCGGCGAATGCGTCAGAAGAAGCCTTCTGCGAACATCATGCCCACGGCCTGCGCCCCTTCCGGGCGCGCCTCGTTCGCGTGCGCAGCCCGGTACTCTTTCAGCTTGCCGGCGATTTTCACCTTGACATGCTCGATGTCTTCAAGCGTGGCGGCGACAAACTCCCGCCTGAACTCGCCCTGGGAGGTGAAGGCGGAGATTATCCCCTTGGGGTTGTAGAGCGTGCCGGGGGTGACATCGACCTGCATGACAAGGTATTCCCTGCCTTTTTCCAATTCGATGTAGGCGTATGAGAACGAGACCTTGCCATCGCCGGATATGCCGCGCGCGCTTGTCCTTGACTCGCTTGGGAGGGTGCCGTCTTTCACAAGGGACTTGACCGTGCCGTCTATCGCCGCCAGGGCCGAGCGCGCCCTGGCCTGCACCACGTCGTCAAAGTTCTTGCTGAAGGTGCTTTTCCTGCAAAAGCCAGTCGGAACATCAGATTTTGCCAGACCGTAATCCCTGAGCGTTTTTCGAGTCACATACATGTTGCCACCCGATGACGATATTATGGCAAGTGTTTAAATGTGTTTTGATATAGAAAAGCATTATGAACGCAGGGAAACTGGCGCAGCGGCTCGGCAAAGTGGAAAACGAGCTTCCGGCCGGCGCGTGGCAGGCAAGGCGGGCAGCAGTGCGGCGCCTTAGGCTTTTTGGAAAGGCATACCGCCATGTTGAGTCCCTGCCGGATAAGCTGCCCGAGAAAAAGAGGCTGACCAAGGCAATAAACTGCGCGGCAGCCAGGTTTTGCAACTCGGTTGTGGAAAGCAAAAACCTCCGCATAAACGGGAAAGTGGCCATTGCCGCAGCCGCATTCATGGGCTGCGACAAGTGCGATGAAAACGGCAATCTTCTCAGCTACACAATCAGGACGGCGGACGGGGACCATTTGATTTACGGGGAAAACAGGAAATTCTTGAACATTTCAGGGATGATACTGGGCGGGCTTGTTTTGCTGGCAAGCTGCTTCAGATGGGACGCGCATGCCGGGCTGGGCTGGAGCCAGCATGCGTCTGCGCCATGGAAAGCGCTTCTGGGAAGCGGAATGTTCGGCCTGGGATATCCGCTGATGCTTGGCAGGATGATTGCCGAACAAAAGAGGATGGATACCGTTGCAAGCAGGGTAATCGCGGACGCGGTTGCCAATAAGCCGATTACAATAATCTACACTTTTGAAACGCCCGGCAATGCGGCGCAGGCAGTTATGCTTGCCTGAAGGGTGCGCGCCTGTTTTTATTCCTTTTGTGGTAGAAAAACGAATATGGGTGCAGCAGCAATAAGGCTAAGCAGGGAAATTGCCAAGGCATGGAACGGGCCAATCGCGAAAATGGAAACCAGGCGCGGCTTCAGGTCGCGCGCAATCAGGGTGCTGAAGGAAGCGGTGAAAAACAGGGATGGCGATTTGCCGTCCTTTGAGTTCGCGCGCCTGCTGGATGATGGGAGCAAAGGCGGCGATAAGCAGCTTTATCTCGTGGCAAGCCCGCTTTCGCGCAACATGAAAAAAGATACGAAGGAGATGGACGTTTTCCTGCCGATTGCAAAAGTGCAGGGCGGCTATGTCTTGAGGATGGCAGACGGCACCACGCGCGAATTGCGTGAGCATGCGGCCCTGCTTTGCGCCGAGGGCAAGTCGCTTGACATCGGCTTTGCGGGCAGGGGGTTCGCAGACAGGCGTTATAATTTCCAAGGCAAAGCAATAGGCAGTGTGATTGCAGTTGCTGTCATTGCAGGCGGGCCAGTGCTGGCTGCAGTGTTGGACATATTGAAAGTCCTGCCATATCCGGCGACACTTGCCGGGCTGTTTATAGGCACTGTTGCCGGGCTGGTAGCGATATCGAGGCACAAGCGCAAGCAGATTTACGACATGCGCGACGCGCTTGAGAAATTGATAAAAACTGTTTAGTTTCACTTTGCTAGCGGAACATCCGGCTTGTGAGCCGTCTGTTTAGGTTCGTGCGCTCATCTGAACATCCAGCCTGCAGCCGTCTGTCCAGGTTCGCTGAGGCTCATCTGAACATCCCATCGAAGCCGCCCTTCTTGAATTCGCCGTCGCCCAAGTCTGCAAGCGCCTTCTTCTGCTTGTCGGAAAGGGAAGTGGGCGTGCGCACGAGCACGCGGATGAGCTGGTCCCCTTTTCCCCTGCCGCGCACGCGGGGCATGCCTTCGCCCTTGAGGCGGAAAACGGTGTGCGTCTGCGTGCCCGCGGGAACCGTGAACTTTGCCTTGCCCGAAAGGGTGGGAACCTCTATTTCCGCGCCAAGCGCGGCCTGCGAAAAGCCGATTTGCGCGTCCATGAATATGTCGTCTGCCTCGCGCCTGAAAACAGGGTGCGTCTTCACTGAGACAAACACGTACAAATCTCCGTCCGAGTTTGGCCCGTGCTCGCCCAATCCTTCGAGGCGAAGCTGCGAGCCCGTGTCCACTCCGGCTGGGATGTCCACCGAGAACCGCTCGTCCGCCTGCGCCGCGCCGCTGCCCCCGCACGCCTTGCATGCCTTGGACGGGCGCGCGCCCTTCCCGTTGCACGAGGGGCAGACGCCAACTGAGGTGAAGCTGCCGAATGCGCCCATGCGGCGCACCGTCCTGACCTGGCCCTGCCCTCCGCATTTTTGGCAGGTTGCGACCTTGCTGCCTGGCTCCGCGCCGCTTCCCTTGCATGCCGCGCACTTGGCGTTCCGCCTGAATGCGATCTCCTTTGAGGCGCCGTGCGCGGCTTCCTCGAGCGTGATGTGGAGGTCGTAGCGCAAATCCGCGCCCTTGCCGCTTCTGCGCCGCGGCTGCCCTCCGAACATGGAGGAGAATATCATGTCCTCGAAAGGCGAGCCGCCTCCGAACGAGAAGCCCGAGCCGCTGAAAATGTCGTCGAAGTTCGCATTCCTGAAGA
>JBAZBT010000077.1:0-4975 GCA_041671345.1 Candidatus Micrarchaeia archaeon | reverse complement strand
GCGTGCATGGTAAGCACGAGGTCACGAGTTCAATCCTCGTCGGGGGCTCTCCTTCTTAGTCGAGCCCCCGTTTTGCGCTCGGGCGCAAAATCTCGCCCGCTTGCGCGGTCGATCGTCGGGGGCTAACTTTTCTTTTTATGGCGTAGAATGGAAAATATCGAATTCCACTTTTGAAATTTTGCAGATGTGAAAAGCCCCTAATTCTCAGATTGAATGGATGAGCACTGAGGAATTTGGGGGGTGATTAGATAATCTTAATGCCGCCTATTGGCACGGATTCGTCCACCAGTACCCTGCTCTTTGAAGATTCAGGCATTTCCATTATCATACGTGCCAAGTTGGGGTCTTTTTCCTCGTTTATTAGAAGAACCGGGATGCCCATCATCCTCAACAGGCCGCCTATGTGCGAATATATCGGATAAAGACCTGCCCTGACAACCATAAGCACTGCACCCGCATTGGAAAAGTCGGAGAATTGCCAATTCGCCCTGAAACTGTCCACGCCGGGTGTCTTCACCACAAGCAGATAATCCCTATTCGCCTTATTGTAGTCCCTATCCTCTTGGAGGGGGTGCGTGCCAGCATGTCTGACCCCCACAGTCTCCTTATCTGCAAAACCCATTACGCGCGTGGAGGTTATTTTGTAGCTCCCATCCACGATGGCGCCGGGCATCTTGTCAAGCGACCAGCTCAGGTTGGATGCCTGGAGCATCACCCAATCGTAGAAATTCTGGGAGGTTGGGCAGACAAGCTCTGCGTAGAACTTTTCCGTCTGCCCACGGATTTGGCGCATCGCTTCCCTGAGCGCCATCGCCAACTCGATTGCACCCTCGTGGCTATTGAACTTGGATTCAAAAGCCGGTGAAAAGAAACCGGGCTTTGGAATTCTCCCAGAGCTTGGCAATCCAACAGCCTCATTACATTGTGCCACGACAATGGCATCTGCAAGCGTAAGCTCTTCACCGGTGGAATAGAAGTGGGTATGCGAACGTTTTGCCTCTTCAGGCAGGACGGCCATGCCATGCGCGACATACCATACTGAATAATTCAATGAGTCTATTGGTGCAAGATAAGTCATTGAAAGGGTCGGGCCGCGCGCGAGCGCAGCCAAGCCATCTGCACCAGGGTTCATCTCGTACTCGCCAGCACATACTGGATTTGCACAAATGCCCAATGCAGTATCTATTCCCCTGGCATCCATCCTTTCCCGCACTGCCACAGCGTTTGGGCTGAATGAACTTGCCAGCACGTTTATCATTGCAGTTGCCAGCCATTCCCGGGTTTCTATCTTCCTGATGGCATTGACATTGACAAATTCGGTGTCAAGCACTCCTGTGCCCCCCAAGTCGTCCGAGCGCATTGACAGCGGGCGCACGCTGTTCTTTTCAATAAGAGTGTCGATGATGCAGTCCGCTGCGCCATTCAGCCCCTTGATTTGCGCAAGCATTTT
Source organism: Candidatus Micrarchaeia archaeon (assembly GCA_041671345.1). Lineage (GTDB taxonomy): Archaea > Micrarchaeota > Micrarchaeia > Anstonellales > Anstonellaceae > UBA10161. The sequence goes on along the minus strand of JBAZBT010000077.1, from coordinate 3,525 downwards.
TTCTTTCGCTGTTTCTGGCGTGTCGTTTTTGTTGCAACCCGCGCTTTCCATGAACTTTTTGCAGAACTCTGGCGATACTGCGGTTGTGGGGGGCATATTGATGACAAGCTCCTTGCCATCCACTTTCACCAGCAGCCCGTTCGCCTTGCTTGAAAAATCCACCAACTCTCGCGTTTTGCCGCCAGGGCTGCCAGGGCCAAACACGTTTACCTTCAGAGGTTGCAGTGCCATGGGGAAAATCGGATAAGAAGTGTTTAAAAACCTACAAGTGTGGCAAATATACCTGTGATTGCAGTTTCTTTTCTCGCGCCGAACCAATCGCAGACTTATAGGGGCAAACCTGCAAGGGCAAAAAAGGGTTAAAACTGCGGGGCTTTTTACTCCTATCAAAATAAAAAAGTGGAATCAGTTTCCTGGTGCCCGTCGGGGCTTAATCTTTTTTTTGCGGAGGGCGCGCGGGAACGTTTATACTTCTTGTGCGGCCAGATTGTGCGCGAGGGATTGCATGCGTTTTGGCTTTGGCTTTGTCTTGGTGATGGCTGCTTTTGCGTTCTGCCTGCTTTTCGCCGGCTGTGCGGGCGCGCCGGATAACCAGAAAGCAAGCTATCCGATAGACTCCAACGTCTCCACAACGCTTGAGCGGACGGTCATCCCGGTTCCCGTGCTCTCAGCGTCTCCCAAGCTTCCTCCCGAGGCGGTTTCCAACTTCTCGCAATACGGCTATGGCAAGTGGGAGTACGGGCGCGGGCTTGGCTTTGAAAAAAGGCTGGACCTCATGCCCTCAACATACAACGGCTCATCTGCTGCAAACGCCGCGCGGCTCCTGAATTTCTTCACCCTCACCGACATCCACATCACGGACAAGGAATCCCCTGCAGAGGCGGTCTATTACGGCTACAAGTGGGGCATAATCTCGGGGTATTCGCCCGCCATGCTCTACTCGACCCACATGCTCGACGCAGCCGTCCAGACTGCCAACGCCCTCCACGGGCAGAATCCGTTTGATTTCGGCATCTCACTAGGCGATGACATCAACAGCGCCCAGTACAACGAGCTAAGGTGGTTCATCGACGTGCTTGACGGCAAGGGCATCACCCCTGATTCCGGCGCCAGGGACGACCCCGTCATAGGCCCCCTCAACGATTACCAGGACGGGTACAAGGCTGCGGGGCTTGACAAGTCAATCCCGTGGTACCAGACGCTTGGCAACCACGACCATTTCTGGATGGGCATGTACGCCCCTGATGCTTACGTCAAAAATGCCATGACTGGCAATGCATCGCTTGAGCTGGGCAACATATTCACCAGCCCGCTTGGCCTAAAATCCCGCGGCTTCTACATGGGCGCAATCAACGGCAGCACGCCTTACGGCGACATTGTGGGCGCTGGGCCTGTCAGCAATTTCTCATCCGCCCCAACGGTGCCTTCCGATCCCGGCCGGCGCTTCCTTTCCAGGAACGAGTGGATGGCAGAATTTTTCAACACAACCTCAAGCCCAGCAGGGCACGGCTTCACGCAGGCAGGCGTGGCAGACGGGTTCGCCTGCTATTCTTTCGAGCCGAAATCCGGCCTGCCCATCAAGGTCATCGTGCTTGACGACACCCAAAGCGACAATGATACCGATGGCAACAGCGGGCACGGCTCCATTGACCAAAAGCGCTATGACTGGCTTGTGAAAGAGCTGGACGCGGGCCAGGCCGAGGGCAAGCTCATGATAATCGCCGCGCACATACCGTTGGGCGTTGAGCTTGACAGCTCAGGCTTTGGCGCCCTGCTGACATGGAGCAAATATGCAGCCGTATCAGATACTGCGCTTCTAGCCAAGCTCCACGAATATCCCAACCTCATATTGTGGGTATCCGGGCACCGCCACCTGAATACGGTCACCGCGCTAAAATCGCCAGACCCATCCCGCCCGGAGCTTGGCTTCTGGGAGGTCGAAACCGCGTCATTGAGGGAGTTCCCCCAGCAGTTCCGCACTTTCGAGATTGTCCGCAACAGCGACAATACCGTCTCAATCCTTGCGGCCGATGCCGACCCTGCTGTAAAAGTCGGGTCTCCCGCAGCGCTGTCGCGCTCCTATGCCATTGCGGCGCACCAGATTTTCAATGATTCGAAAACCAATATGCCCTCTGGCGCATACAACGCGGAGCTGGTCAAGCAATTGACTCCTGAAATGCAGGCAAAAATAAAGAACTATGGAACGCCCATGGGCAAGTGATCATTTCCCGCCCAGCAATTTCAGGAATGAGCCGAAAATCCCTTCTCCTTTTCCGCTTTCCTCTGCCTTTGCAGGCTCTGCCTTCCCGTCCAGCACATCCTCAAGCGCGCGCAGCTCCTGCAGCTGCTTTTCCAATGCCGCCTTGTCCGAGCCGGCAAGCTCTGCCCTTTTCTGCCCTGCCTTTTCCGCGCGCTGCCATTCAGCTTCGTCCGCCTCTTTTGTTTTCCCAAGCTCGGACAATCTCCCAACAAGCCTTTGCGCGCCATCATCATGCGCCGAGAGGTAATTGATATCGGGCGCGCGCGAAAATGACATTATGCTGAAGAAGAAACCCCTTCTTGCCGCCACTTCCTGCCTGAAAAGCGACAGGTCAATGCCGAGGTGCCGCAGCTTCTGCTCGCTTTCCCCTGCCATTTCATGGAGCTCCTGCGCGGTTTTTGCTTCTAGCTTGGATTTCTGCAGGAAAGATGCCAGGGCGCCTGCCTCCTGCGCGCTTATTTCAGGGAAGCCGATTCTGCCAAGCTCCCCTTCCTTCATTTTCAAAAGGAGCGCGCACAGCGGCATTGATTTGAGCGATTGCACATGGGCTTGCCAAATTTTCGAAAGCTGTTCGTTAATCTGCGCTTTCTCGTCATGCCTTTTCACCTTTTCATCATCAATGGACGGCTCCTTTGCCAGCCATTCGATGCCGGCAAGCTTTGCCTCAACGTCGCGCCTTGCGCGCTCGAGCTGCGCGCGCTTTTTCAGGAGCAAATCGTTCACAATTTCCAGCCGCGCGCCCATTTCGATGAATTCGTAGAATTCGGATGCCTCTCGCCGCGCCTTGTCCGTGCTTTTCGAGCGCAAAAGCTTGATTATGGAGACCATCCGCTTCCCATGCTCCAGCGTGATGTGCTTGCTCTCGTATTCCGACACAAGGTGCTGCTCGAAATTCTTCATGTCCTTTGCCTTGCGCCTGATTTTGCGCGAGAACTTAATCTTCGCCTCAAAGGCCGCATGCTCCTTCTCGTGCATCTGGCCGCTCACGTCCTCTATCTCGTCTATGATGTCGGACAGGTCAGCGCAGTCCTGCAGCAGGAAATGGAAGTCGCTGCCTCCCGCGCGCGTAAGCTTCTCCTCAATCCGCCTCTTCTCCAGCACAAGGGAGTGAATCTCCTTTCCGTCATCGTCCATATGGTTGCCGCCAAGCTTTGGATAGGCACTTTTTTATACACCCTCTTTCCCATCAAGAGAGTACAGAGGTGGGCTTATGGCAGGAAATGATGTTGGCTTTAATCCAGGGTGGGGCATGCGCCTGAGGGTAA
>JBAZBT010000076.1:0-5013 GCA_041671345.1 Candidatus Micrarchaeia archaeon | reverse complement strand
TAGATGATGCTTAAAAATTCAGGTAATTTTTAAACGGTGATAAAATGGGTGGACAAGGAGAAAAACCGGCACTTTTGGCGAACGGGCGGCGCGTGGACGGGCGGGGCGTGGAAGACGTGCGCCCCATGAAGATAGTCGCGCGCGTGCTCAACGACGCGGAAGGCTCGGCATACGTGGAATGGGGCAAGAACAAGATTCTTGCGGGCGTGTACGGCCCCCGGGAATGCATACCCCGGCACGACCAGTCGCTTTACCGCGCGGTCGTGAAGTGCCGCTACAACATGGCCCCCTTCTCAGGCGCAGAGGAGCACGGGAGGAGCGGCCCCAACAGGCGCAGCAAGGAGATTTCCAAAGTGATAAAGGAGGCATTCGAAAACGTGGTGATTTCCGAGAACTTCCCGAAGACCGAGATTTCGATTTTCGTGGAAGTGCTCCAGTCGGACGGCGGCACGCGCTGCGCGGCAGTGACCGCTGCGGCAGTGGCCCTCGCAGACGCGGGCATCCCCATGAAGGACCTCATCTGCGCGGTCGCGGTGTGCAAAATCGACGGCCAGATGGCGGTCGACCCGGGCAAGGAAGAGGACAACTTCGGCGAATCCGACATGCCGATTGCATTCTCCCCCCGCACGGGCGAAGTGCTGCTTTTCCAGATGGACGGGAACCTCACGCGCGACGAGCTCGCGCGCGGGCTTGAGCTTGCGAAGAACGCGTCGGCAAAGATACGCGAGGTCCAGATGGAAGCGATAAAGAAAGTTTACGACGAGCCAAAGGAGGACAGGTTCCTCCTCATAGGCTGAAAAGGTGCTATTATGGAATCACTAAACGAAATAAAGCGCGACACGCTCCTTGCACTGGTCTCCCAGGGCCAGCGCGGCGACGGGCGCGGCATGTTCGACTACAGGAAGATAAACGTGCAGCCGGGCGTCCTGCAGAACCCCGAAGGCTCGTCGGTCGTTTCCATCGGCAAGAGCCAGGTGATGGCGGGCATAAAGTTCGACGTTGCCAAGCCGTTCCCCGACAGGCCGAAGGAAGGCGTGCTTTCGACGTCCGCCGACCTGCTGCCCCTTGCATCGCACCTGTTCGAGACAGGGCCGCCCTCCGACGAGGCGATAGAGCTTGCGCGCGTGGTGGACCGCGGAATCCGGAGCGCGAACATCATAGACCTGGCATCGTTTTACATTGACGAGGAAAAGGTGCTCGCAGTCTACATCGACCTCTTCATCCTCGACCACGACGGCAACCTTATCGACACTGCCGCGCTTGCGGCAATGAGCGCGCTTCTTTCAGCGCGCATGCCGAAGGTGGAGGAAGGCAAGATAATCCGCGGCGAGTTTACCGGCAAGGTGCCGATAAAGGCGAAGGTGGTTACCTGCACATTCGGCAAGATTGGCGACAAGGTGTTCCTGGACCCCTCGCTTGACGAGGAGAAGGGAATGGACTGCCGCCTCACGCTTGCCACCACCCCTCAGCATCTCTGCGCAGCGCAGAAGGGCGGCTGGGGCGCGGTGAGCGACAAGGAAGTGATGGAGCTATTCGACATTTCGCTTGAGAAGGGCAAGCAGCTGCGGGCCCTGCTTGGCGATTGAAACAACGGTGATTTTGTATGTCAAAAAGAGATGTAAGATCCGGGGCCGAGCTGCGAAAGCGCGCGGACAGCATGGACACGCTGAGGCGCACGCTTTTCGCGTGCAACGCATGCGGCAAGAAGAAGGTGAAGCGCAAGGGCAATTCGCTGTGGGAATGCAAGTCCTGCGGCGCGGTCTTCGCAGGCGGCACCTATTCGTTGTCCACCCCTTCCGGGGACCTGGCTGCGCGCCTGATAAAGGAATACAAGACGAGGTAGTTTGATGTACGTTTGCCCAAAATGCAAGAAAAGGATAGAGGCCCTGGACTCCAAGTCAACGCGCTGCCCGCACTGCGCGCACCGCGTGCTTTACAAGGTGAGGGAGCCCCTCGCGCGCGAAGTCAAGACGGACTAAGGCAGGATGGCTTGGATTGCGCGCGCTCCGGCGCGGAAAGGTGGCCGGGAAGCGCTCAGGCTTTCGCAATTGGCTGGTGTGCCGATGGAAAAAGGGAAAGTGTCTGGAAGCGCCGTGCTCACTCTCGATTTCCCGTCCCCCAGGCCCGCCAAGGCGGCATACGATGCGCTGCTGTCCGAGGCGGATTTCTCGCACCGCGGGGGCTCGCACGTTTCCCTTTCCGGGAAAAGCGTGCGGGTGGAGATACAAGCGGACGACCCGGTGTCGCTCCGCGCCTCGCTCAACTCGTACCTGCGCCTCATGCACATTATTAAAGCTGTAGAGGAAAATACCGAATGACAAAAGGCTGACGGATGAAAAGGGGGGATATTCATGGCAGAACAACTTCGCAATGCAGACGAGCTCCAGAAAAAACTCGGCGAATTCCAGGACCTTCAGCGCCAGCTCCAGATAGTGTCCGGCCAGAAGCAGCAGCTCATCATGCAGTCCGAGGAAATAAAGATTGCCGAGTCCGAGCTTGCAAAATCCGACAAGACCATCTACCGCTTCGTGGGCCCCCTGCTTATCGAGACTAACAAGACTGACGCCTCCACCGACCTCAAGGACAAGCGCGAGCTGTTCGAGATGCGCGTCTCCGTTCTTGAGAAGCAGGAGACGAAGATGCGCCCCAAGTACGACGAATTGCGGAACGAGCTTGAGAAGGCATTGCGCGAGGGAAAGCTCCGCTGAAGAAGCCTGCCTTCGCTGAACCTCAAGCGCAATCAGTGTTTTAAACTTCCCCTCAGTTTCACTAGCGGGAGAAAATGGCAAAATTTCCAAAGATACCAGCCAGGCGCATAATCATCACCTTCCACTCGCTGGGCGACGTGGACGCGGTGGGCGGCGCAATCGCGCTCTGCCGCGCGCTTGGCAAGAAAGCCATTGTCGCGGCGCCTGACAAGCCAACCGCGGCTGCGCGCAAGCTCCTTGGCTACACAGGCACGGAATACGTTTTGTTTTCAGACATCAAGCGCGCGCAAGGCGACTTCATAATCGTGCTTGACTCCTCCTCGCCGCAGATGCTGCCGCACTTGGCAGGCATCCAGCCCGACCTGATGATAGACCACCACGTGCGGCTAGGGGGCGAGGTGGCTGCAAAGAAAGTGATAAACGACCCGACGGCTTCCTCAACATGCGAAATGCTTTTCTTCCTCCTTTCCCCCAAGGACAGGGTATCCTGCATCGCGCTCCTGCTTGGCATAATCTCGGACAGCGCCTCCTTCAGGTGCGCGACTTCCTCCACCTTCAAGGCTGCATCCGACCTGCTTTCGCGCTCCAGCCTCTCCTACTCCCAGCTTCTTTCGCTTTCGCACGTTCCTGAATCGTTTTCCGAGCGGCTGGAGGCAATCCGCTCCTGCCCATCGGTGTCGGCAGAGCGCGCAGGCGAGCACATCATCGCGCTTGCCATGGCAAAGTCGCACGAGGCGCATTTTGCGGACATCCTGGTCTCCTTGGGCGCAGATGTTGCTTTCGTTGGCTGCGAGGCGGAGAGCGGGCGCATCTCAGCGCGCATGCGCGGCGCCATGAAAGGGCGCGTGAGGCTTGACAGGATAATGTTCGAAATAGGCAAAGTAATGAACGGCAGCGGCGGCGGGCATGAAATGGCCGCGGGCGCAACCGGAGTGAAAGGCAGCGTGCGCGAGGCAATGGCAGTGTGCAGGAAGCTCGCGGAGCAGCAGATACTGACAAGCGAGCACGCGAAAATAAGGAAAATCGAGTGGTGATACCATGGCATTTGCAATAGTGGTGGGCGCGCAGTGGGGTGACGAGGGCAAGGGCAAAGTTGTCGATTACTACGCGGCGCAGGCCGACATCGTGGTGCGCTTCAACGGCGGGGCGAATGCGGGGCACACCATAGTCTCGGGCGGCAAGAAGTTCGCATTCCACCACGTGCCATCAGGCGTGCTTTATCCTGAAAAGATAAACATCATCGGCAACGGCGTGGTGCTGGAGCCTAAAAAGTTTTTCGAGGAACTCTCCCAGCTCGACGCAGTGGGCATCAAGCCAAACATCAGGATATCCCCGCGCGCGCACCTCGTGATGCCCTACCACATTGCGCTTGACGGCGCAGAGGAAGGGAAGAAAGGCGCGCTGGCGGCAGGCACCACAAAGCGCGGCATAGGCCCATGCTATTCCGACAAAGCCGCGCGCTTTGGCATCCGTGTGGGCGAGTTATTGCAGCCTGCTCTTTTCAAGGAGAAATTGCACACCATGCACACTCTGAAAGTTAAGCTCCTCAAGGAGGTATATGGCGTGGACTTCACGCAAAGCGAAGACGAGATTTACAAGCTGTACACTGAATATGGGAAACGGCTTGCGCCGTTCGTTTCCGAGACTGGCGAAATCCTTGCGGATGCGCTTGCGAAAAAGAATAAAGTGCTCTTCGAAGGAGCGCAGGCGACCATGCTTGACATTGACCATGGCATGTATCCATTTGGCACCTCCTCCAACACTTCTGCAGGCGGCGCATGCACAGGCTCAGGCGTAGGCCCCACGGCAATTGATGAAGTTGTAGGCGTGGTGAAAGTTTACACCAGCCGCGTGGGCACAGGCCCGCTTCCCACCGAGCTCAACGACGCGACAGGGCAGGCAATACGCGACAAGGGCGGGGAATACGGCACCACTACCGGGCGCCCGAGGCGCATAGGCTGGCTGGATTTACCCACCCTTCGCTATGCCGCGCGCGTGAACGGGCTTACAGGGCTTGCCTTTACGCGCCTTGACACTTTGTCAGGCGTGAAGACAGTGAAGATTTGCACGCACTACGAGCTTGACGGCAAGAAGCAACTCACTCCGCCCTCTTCCCACACCGAAATCGCGCGCTGCAAGCCGATTTACAGGGAATTCGCAGGCTGGGAAGACATTGGCGCGGAGAAATGGCGCGCGTGCGCAAAGGCAGGCATGAAGTCCCTGCCAAAGGAAGCGCAGGCATACCTCAAGTTCATCTCCGGCGAAGTCGGCGTGCCCATCTACGTGGTGGGCGTGGGCCCCGGGC
>JBAZBT010000075.1:3224-5058 GCA_041671345.1 Candidatus Micrarchaeia archaeon | reverse complement strand
CGCGGAGTCCTTGTCCTTTGAAAGGTCCACGCCGAAGCTTTTGCCTGTTTTCTTCTCTGATATGACTATCTTCATGTTATCACTCTCTTTATCGGATTGGAAATCGAATACGCGCTTTCCAATGCTGAAAAAGCCCTCTATGCGCTTTTTCATTGGCTTTAGAACACGTGTCGTTCCGTTGAGGGTTATTCCTGGCAATCTTTTAAAAAGGCTTGCGGCTCCGCAAGCCTGCTTGCCGGGAACTGGCATGCCCGCAGGCCCTGGTCAGATTTCGCGCCACTTCCCCCTGGCGTGCGCAGCCATGCCCTCGTAGCGCACGCCGAACTTCCCCGGGAAATACGCCGCAGGCTCAAGCGCGAGCACCGCGCCCTCGAGCGAATCGCGCGACTTTAGGCCAAGATGCGGGCACTCGTGCACTTCCATTCCGATGCCATGCCCTATCGAGTGGATAAGGGGCGGCAAGCCGTGCTTTTTCAGCAGCTTGTCGGAAAGCAGCGCCACGTCCTTCCCGGTTTTGCACCCGCCCAGCGCGCGCACCAGCTCGCCGTGGATTTTCCTGCACTTTCCATACGCCCCCCTCTCGCGCGAGGCCCCTTTCCCCCTGAAATAGCACGCGGTGAAGTCCGAGCAGTACCCGCCCTTTTTCACGCCAAAATCCACCAGCACAAAGCTTCCGAGCCTTGCCCTCCCGCTCTTGTGGTGCGGCTGCGCGCTGTTCCTGCCTGTAGCCACGATGGGCTCGAATGAAATTTCGCACCCCTGCTTCAGCGCCTCCATCTTCAGGTGCATCGACAGCTTCTCCTCGGTGGCGAATTTCCACGGGGCTAGCCTTCCCAATATCTCCTTCGCCACGCTTGCGGCGGCCGCGATCTTTTCGCCTTCCGCCCTGCTTTTCCTTCCGCGCACTTCCGCAATCCTCCCGCCTGCATCGACCAGCCTCAGCCCCGCCATCCTCCTAAGCGCCAAATACCTCGCAGCGGGCATCTCGCCCGGCGCAAAGCCGATTTTCCCCCTGCCGCACTCCCTTTTCAGGTCGGCCACAGGCCCCTTGCCGAACCTCCTCACAGGATAGCGGCAGCTTTCCTTCGCCTCCTCAAAGTTCATGTCGTGCGTGAGCAGCACGCCGCCCCCTTTTTTCAGCACAAGGTAGCTTCCATCCACGGAGCAGCCGGAAAAATAGCGGAACGACGCGCCCTCGCCCCCGGCCTGGCCGCCGCTGCAGAAAAGCGCGGTTGAGAACGCAGCGCCCGCAAACAGGCGGCGGCGCCTGCCAAGAATTTCCTCCATACGCGCGCTTTCCCTTCCCCATTTTATAAACATGCGCGCGCCATCCCCCGCCATGCGATTCATCCGCTTCGGCAAAAGGCACCTGCCCGGGTTCACCGCCATGCTCGCTGCCGCGAAAGGCGCGTTCGGCGCCACCTGGGTTGCGCACATGCGCAAGGTTTTCCTGCAGCGCGGCTGCCGCAGATGCGGCCTCGCCACGTACGCAGTCACCGGGGGCGGCAAGCTTGTGGCGGTGTTTGCCACGCGGCACGAGGTGGAGGCGTTTGTGCTTTACTTTATCCTGGTCGGCAACGATTACTTGGGCGCAGGCATCGGCAGGAAAATCGTCGCGCGCACGGAATCGCTTGCGCGCAAGGCAGGCGCCAAGTTCCTGCGCGTGGACATCTACACCGGCAGGCCCATACAGGCTTTTTACGAGAAGCTGGGCTTCAAGGCGGGCGGCAGGGTGAATTTCTACGAAGAGGACGGCGACGACCAGACCTTCCTCTATAAGCGGCTCTGAGCCCCCCGCGGCCTGCCCGCATATTCACGGCTTATAAGCACTTGC
>JBAZBT010000075.1:0-3214 GCA_041671345.1 Candidatus Micrarchaeia archaeon | reverse complement strand
CCATGAACCGCGCAACCAAAGCCGCCGCCGCTGCGGCCGCAGGGCTGTTCCTCCTTGCCCATTGCCCCGCCTTTCCGCAGAAAAGCAAGCCTGCGCCCGACCCGGTGCAGAGGGAAATTTCCAGGTTCCTCAAGAACGCCAAGGATGCCAAAACGCTGCATTCCGGCGACACGCTTCGGGTGGGGCAAATCCCGGGTGCAAAGGGGATAAGGCTCATAACATTCAGTGAACGCGGCACGGCAGTCTCCGGCAACGGCAAGCGCCTGATTGTGGTTGGCTGCTCTGACGGGCCGGGCTATTATTCCGGCCAGCTTCAATACAGGCAGAACGGGCGCTTCTTCACAGGGCAAGTCTCGGTGTACTTCGCCCCAAAAGCCGCGCCGCCCATTTATGGATTTTCCCACATCTGCAAGGATTTTGAGGAAGTGGGGGCGCCTGAAAAAACAGGCCCCTTGAAGACGGCGCCTTCCCAGGGCAGGCCCGGAAGATACCGCCCGCACCCGGTGCACCTGCGCGACTTCTTCGGCTGGCCCATGCTTGAGGACACGCGCGCGTACGGCGGGGCGATTGTTTCCGTTGATGGCTACGGAGTCCCGAACATCGGGCTGAACTGGGACGCCCGCGCCGCGCGCATAGGGAAGCACGGCGCCTTCCGGTACGCCATCACCGCCACATGCGGCGCCAAGAAATTCCATATCAGCGGCATTGGCGGCGGAAGCATGAGCGATTATGGCGCGGGAAGCACGATTTACCTCGACGCTTCCGCAAGGGCAGTGGAGACATACATTTCGATGGGCATTGAGTTCGGCTCCGGGCACCTTTCGCTTGCCGTCAGCCCGCTTTTGGGCGTCGGCACGTCGTTTGGAAAATGCCTGATAACGACGTACAGGGCTTCAAGCAGCGGCAAGGTGCTCCCGCTCACCGTCAGTGACGAATACGGCCGCTGGAGGATATTCAGCGGGGCGAACGCCAGCTTCAGCATGAACTTCGACATCGCCAAGCTGGTGGTTTTCGGGAACTTCAAGGGGGCATTCAGCGTGGAGGGGTACCCCGTCGTGCCCGACCGCAATGAAACGTGCATCTGGTCGTATGGCGTAATCCTCCAGGTGCCGCTTCTCCAATCGCCCAAGCGGTGACGCGGCCGCACGGGGTCAAAGCGGCAGGCAAGCCAGGACAGAATCAAATTCCCCAAGCAGCATAAGCGCGGCAGCCGCCTGCCTTTTCGACAAGCCAGCCCCGGCGCACTCGCGCGCGAACTTTTCCGCAACCTCAAGCGCCGAAGGGATGTCCATGTTGGCGTCAAGCGACGATTCGAATTCCTTTGTTGCGTCCGCGGCAAACTCAGAAAAGCCGTCCCTCCCCGGGCCTTCGGCCCCCGCCCCTCCCTCGGCTTTGCTCCCGGCGGCCCCGCCCCCCTTGGCATTCCTCAGCGCGTTAATGGCTTTCCTCATGCCAAGCGAGCGCATCTTCACCTGCTTTGCATATTGCCATGTGAAATCCAGCCTGCGCCTGTAGTGCACGGACAGCAGCATCATGCGCACTTCGCGCGGAGTGTAGCCCTTTGCAAGCAAATCCGGCAGCAGCACAACGTTGCCCTTGGACTTGCTCATCTTCTTCCCGCCCACAATGAGGTGGCGCACGTGCATGTAATATTTCGAGAACTCGTGATGGCAAAGTGTATTCGCAATCGCGCGCGTGTTCTCGTGGTGGTTGAACAGGTTGTCCTGCCCGCCCATTGAAATATCTATATTGTCGCCAAGCTCCGCGGCCGCCATGGTGGCGCACTGCACGTTCCACGCCGGCCTGCACTTGCCCATGCCCGTCTCAAAGCACTTCTCGCAATTTTTTTCCCTGCACCTGCTCAGGAGCAAAAAGTCGCCGGCCTGGAAAGGCTTGTACTCCTCGCGCATCACTTTCCTTTCGCCCCTTATTTTCACGCCGGCCAGCTTCCCGTATGACGGGAACCTCGAAATGTCGAAAAACACCCTGCCTTTCCCGTCCTTGTACGCCGCGCGTTTTTCCATGAGCTTCTGCACGGTCGATGCCATCTTCCCGACATAACCGCTCACGTGCGGGTAGCTGCCTGCGGGAATTATGCCGAGCAGGGCGGCGTCCTGCCTGAAAAGCCGCTCGTATTTTTGCGCAAGCGCGGCGCGCTTCCCCCCAGTTTTCCTCGTTTCCTTCATCACGGTGTCGTCGATGTCCGTGATGTTCATCACATGGCGCACGCGGCATCCCCGGTGGAGGAAGTGGCGCTTGAGCGCATCCTCGAAAACATAGGTCCTGAGGTTGCCGATGTGCGGGCGGGCATAAACGGTCGGGCCGCAGGTGTACATTTTCACCGCCTTCGGGCTATGGGGGGCGAATTTCTCCATCCTCCTGCCCAGGCTATTGTAAATCTCCATGCAGCCACCTAAATCTGCATCCTCTCGAAGCTCTTGCTTGCAATGTACGCGAACACCAGCGTGGCGGAAAGCAGGACCCCGATGTCGTACAGCATCCCGAACTGGCTGGTCCCAAGAAGCGCAAGCCTCATCAAGTCCACGCCATACGTGAGCGGATTTAGCGTCACGATGATGTTGATGTACGACGGCAGGTTCTCCACGGGGAAAAGCGCGCCCGAGAGCATGAACATAGGCCACATCACGAAGCTCATCACAAGGTTGAACCCTTCCGGCGACTTCATGTTCGCGCCGATTATCAGCCCGAGGCTCACCATGCATGCCGCAATCAATGCCGAAAACAGGAGGGCGAGCAGGAGCGCCGGCAGGCCGCTCACGAAGCCGAACACAAGGCCTATCAGCAGGAGCACGGACACCTGCATGAGCGCGTCGCTCACGCCGCCCAGCATCTTTCCCAGGAACACGGCGGTGCGCGGCACCGGCGCCACGAGCACTTCCTTCAGGAAGTCCAGCTTCCTGTCCCAGATGATGTACATGCCGTAGAAAATGGAGCCGAAAAGTATCGCCATCGATGCGATGCCCGGGAACATGAACATCTGGTAGCTCATGCCCTGTATCTGCACGCTTGCGCCAAGGCCCCCTCCCACCGCGAAAATCCACATGAGCGGGGTTACCACTGCCGAAACCACGCGCTCCTTCTCGCGCATGAAAACTATTATCTCGCGCACCCAAATCGCGTAAACCCCGTCAAAATATCCCATAAAAACCACTTGGTTCGGACTGCCCGCTGCTCGGGTTCTCGCCCCGCACCC
>JBAZBT010000074.1:4803-5117 GCA_041671345.1 Candidatus Micrarchaeia archaeon | reverse complement strand
CGCAGGGAAGGGCAGCCGCGTGCGCTACACGTCCATCCAGAACTGGAGCAAGAACGTGTACAACCTGAACACCAAGAGGGCGATTGTTTCCGAGGATGCCATAATGGAATGGGTGGGCGGGACGCTGGGCTCGGGGGTCACCATGCTTTACCCGTGCAGCATGCTGGTCGGAAAGGGCGCGCGGGCGGAGCATCTGACGATTTCGCTTGCGGGCGGGGGGCAGGTGAAGGACACGGGCGCAAAGGTGCTGCACATGGCTCCGAACACCTCTTCGCGCGTGGTGTCCAAAAGCATCTGCAGGGGGGGCGGGCGGG
>JBAZBT010000074.1:0-4793 GCA_041671345.1 Candidatus Micrarchaeia archaeon | reverse complement strand
GTGCGCTATAGGGGGCTTCTCCATGTCGGCAAGGGATGCACGGGCGTGAAGGCGAACGTGCGCTGCGACAGCATGATTGCGGACAAGATATCAATCGCGGAAACCGTGCCGGTGATTGACGTTCGCTCGGATGACGCGGTAATCCAGCACGAGGCTGCGGTCGGAAGGATTTCGGACGACCAGCTTTTCTACCTGATGAGCAGGGGCATTGACGAGAACGAGGCTGTGTCGCTCATTGTGCGAGGCTTTATCGAGCCCATTGTGAAGGAGCTGCCGCTGGAGTATGCGGTTGAGATGAACAGGCTGGTGGAAATGGAGATGGAAGGTGCGGTCGGATGAAGGCGGAAAAGATAGCCATTGCGGCAGGCAAGGAGGAATGCATGCTGCTCCAAAACAACAGCTCTGCATCTTACTCCATTTCAGTTGCCGAAGGTGCCAAGGCTGAAATTGCAATCATCAACTCATCGCCGGCGGGCATGGACGTGGAAATGGAAGTGGATGCGAAGGTCGGAAAGAACGCTGCGCTGAAACTGATTGGCTGCACGCTTGGAGGCAGGGAAACGAAAAGCAGCGTGGAAATCGTGCAGAAGGCAGGCAGCAGGTGCGAGCATTTTGAAATTGCATTGCTGACAGGCGCGCAGCGGCTGGTTGCGCGCACGAATCATTTGCACCAAGAGCGCGGGAGCTTTTCCCGCTCCTCGTTCCGCTACGCCGCAGCAGGAAGCTCGCAGGTGAATGTGCAGGGCAACGTGGAGATTGCGCAGAAGGCAAGGGGGGCTGACGCGCATTTCGTGGCAAAGAGCCTGCTTTTATCCCGCGATGCCGTTGTCAGGGTGGTGCCGCAATTGTCCGTGAAGGCCGGGGATGTCAAGGCAGGGCATGGCGCGGCGATGGCGCCCGTTTCAGCGGATGAATTGTTCTACCTTGAGTCGCGCGGCATTGACAAAAACGAGGGCAGGCGCATGATACTCGGGGGCTTTTTGCTTGAGTTTGAGGCAGTGCAGATGGGCAGGATAATGGCATCCGTGGAAAAGAAAATCGGCGATGTTTATGGTGTTTGAAGGGCAAGCAGCCGAATCGGGCGATGGATATGGCGTATGATGTTGAAAAAATAAGGGAAGATTTCCCCATCCTTGCGAGGAATGTGAACGGCAGGCCGCTAGCGTATTTGGACAATGCCGCAACCGCGCAAAAGCCGCGGGCTGTGCTTGATGCGATGCGCGATTACTATGAAAACAGCAATGCAAACGCGCACCGCGGCGGCAATATCCTTGCGGAAGAAGCGACTGAGATTTACGAGAACGCGAGGAAGAGGGTGGCGCGCTTCATTGGCGCGGCGCCTTCAGAAATTGTTTTCACCAGGAATGCGACCGAGGCGCTGAACTTGTCCGCGCGCTTCTGCGTGGAGCAGCTGGGCGCAAAGCGCATTCTTCTGACCGAGATGGAGCACCACTCAAACATAGTCAACTGGCAGCTTGCCGCGAAAGGCGCGGGCGCCAAGCTGGAATATGTAAAGGTGCGAAGCCACGGCAAGCTTTGCAACGAGGACGTGGAAAAAAAGCTTGAGAAGCGCCCAGGCGCATTTTCCTTCACGCACGCCTCCAATGTGCTGGGCACTGTGAATGGCGCGGAGCCGCTTTGCCGCCTTGCGAAAAAATCCGGCGCGCTGACCGTTGTGGACGGCGCGCAGTCCGCGCCGCACATGGAAATGGACGTGCATGGCATGGGCTGCGACTTTTTCGCGTTCTCCGCGCACAAGATGCTGGGTCCGACTGGCGTTGGCGTGCTGTATGCGAAAAAGGGGCTTGCGGACAGGCTGGAGCCGGTATTTGGAGGGGGAGGCGCGATTGAAAGCGTGGCGCTTTCAGGCAGCACTTTTGCGCGCGCGCCGCAGAAGTTCGAGCCTGGCACGCAGGATGTGGCAGGCGCGGTCGGCTTGGCAGCCGCCATTGATTATCTTGAGAAAATCGGCATGGGCGCAATTGGGAAACACGTGGAAGGGCTGCACAAGGCGTGCCTGGACGGCCTGAAGGAAACTGGCGGCGTGCATGTGTATGGCAATGGCGGCAAGACCGGGATAGTTTCATTCAACGTAGGAAGGCTGCATGCGCATGATGTGGCGCAGATTGCGTCGGATGACGGCGTGATGCTGCGCGCCGGGCACCACTGCTGCCAGCCGCTCATGGCCGCACTTGGCGCCACGGCAACCGCGCGCGCGAGCTTCTACCTTTACAACACCGAGGAGGAAGCGCAGCGGCTGGCGGCGTCCGTCAGGCGCGCGAAAAAGGTGCTTTCATGAACGATGGAATGTACCGCGAAAACATCCTGGACCATTACAGGAGGCCGCACCATCGAGGGAAAATGGCAAAGGCGAGCTGCAGCGGGCATGCCATAAACCCGTTCTGCGGGGATGACATCACGTTTTACCTGAAGATAAGGGGCGGGGATGTTGCCGATGCCTCGTTTGAAGGGCATGCGTGCGCGATTTGCACCGCGTCAGCTTCGATGCTCACGGATGAAGTGCGCGGGAAAGGCGTGGAGAGGGCGCGTAATGTGGATAAGGGGCGCGTGCTTGAGCTTTTGGGCATCTCGCCGGGCCCCACGCGCCTGAAGTGCGCATTGCTTCCCCTGAAGGCGTTCAAGCTGGCGCTTTATTCGCATTTGGGGAAGATGATGGATGAAAAAGAAAAGGCGGAAATCGATGAGGCGGACGAAAGCGGCGCAGAAGAAGCCGGGCATGGCCCGGCTAAAGGGGAGGCGAGCGAATGATACGTTTCGGCCCAGCTGGGATTCCGATTGGCACGCCGGGCAAGGCAGGCACGGCGGAAGGGATTGCCTACTGCCGCGGGATCGGGCTTGGCGCGATGGAAGTGGAGTTTGTCCATGGCGTGAAGATGGGCGAGCCAGCCGCGCGCGCCGCAGGGGAAGTGGCGCGAAAGAGCGACGTGCTTTTGTCCTGCCATGCGCCGTACTACATCAACTGCTGCGCAAAGGAGGAGCCCAAGCTCGACGGGAGCGTGCGGCACATTGTCGCAACCGCGCAGGCGGCTTTTTGGCTGGGTGCAACTCCGATTGTCATCCACCCCGGCTTTTACATGGGCAGGCCTGCATCGGAATGCAGGAAGCTGGTGATATCCACCTTGAGGCGCTGCCTGGATGAAATGGAAAGGCGCAAAATCAGCGGCGTGCAGCTTGGCGCCGAGCTTACCGGAAAGAAAAGCGCGTATGGGAGCCTATATGAGATAATCGACCTTGCGCAGGAGTTCGGCGAGAAGCAGGTGGTGCCGGTGATTGACTTCGCGCACTACCATGCGCGGGAAGGAAGGCTCAAGACGCAGGAGGACTACGCGCGCATTTTGGAGAGGGTGGAAAAACAGCTGGGCTCCGCTGCGGCAAAAAGCTTCCACTGCCATTTCTCAGGCATCGAGGTGATAGAGGCTGGCGAGAAGAACCATTTGCCGATTTCATCCCTATCGCCGCCATTCGAGCCGCTCGCGCGCGCTTGGGCGGATAATGGATGGGAAGGCAAGGCAATATGCGAGAGCCCGCTCATAGAGAAAGATGCGCTTGAGATGCAAAAAATTTACAATAAGGCGGAAGGGAAAAAATAGAAAAAACCGTGAATCAGCCTTTTTCTTCTTCAACAGGCTTGATTGGCCTTGCCAGATTGCTGATGAGTCCCATTATTAGTACCTGAGTATCCTTTGCAAGGTCCAGCACAAGCTCGTTGCCCCTTATTGCGCGGTATATGCCAGCGCCAATCAGCCCTAAAACAGTAACGCCTATGCCGACTGCCCAGCCGGTTGCTGGAAGATGGTTAAATACCGTTACTGTTGAGATGCCGGAGAGGCAGCCCAGTACCCCGGAACCCACGCCGCGCCAAAACACGCCCCAATTGGCCATATTTAAATCAGACTTGAACTTTTTGACAATACTCATTAAGTTTATTGAGTTGATTTGCAAATATTTTTCGAATATAAATTTATGAGTATAGGGTATTTTGTCCCCAATGGCCAGGTATGCCCCAACCGCGGAATCGGTTGCCGGCTCTGCGGATTTGTAAAAGCGCTCCATCGTCCATTTTATCTTGGCTTCAGTGACCGGCTCTTTGGGCGTGCAGACAAACTTGCCTGCCACCGGTTTTTGAGATTCAAGGCGCTCGTTCATTTCGCTATGCATCAGGGCTGCGTTTGCAAGTGCGCGCGCGTCTTGCTTTGAAAGCATAAGCGGAACTGCCTTCGTTTCTTTTGCTCCGCCTGGTTGCGTTCTCTCAAAACCGATCATTTTCTGCTTCACCCCATCACCTTCGAGGTTTTGTGATAGCAAGTCTCTATAAATGTTTATGTTGCGATTGATGGGATACCATCGTGGCAAAAGCACTCCAAAGGCGCACAAAAGTTGCAAAAGTAGGCTAGGCGCGGCTTTAGCGTCAGTTTTTTAAGCTTTCGGAGCAATAACGAGATGGAAAATCCGCCCCTAGGATACGGGCTCGAATTCGTGCTGTAGGCGGATGGGACACTGCTGATAGTGAAGGTGGATTTATGTACTACGTTCTTTCGTGCAATGACAGGGTGAGGCTGCCTGCCCAGTTTTTCTCGATGAAGCTGGAGGAGGCGCTCACGCAGATACTGCGCGAGAAATATGAGAGGCGCGTGAACAAGGACACCGGCGTGTCGCTTGCCGTATGGAACGTCAAGCCCGAGGGCGACGGCCTGGTGATACCCGGCGACAACGCGGCATATTACGACGTGAAGTTCGACACGCTCACATACCTCCCCCAGATAAACGAGATA
>JBAZBT010000073.1:0-5636 GCA_041671345.1 Candidatus Micrarchaeia archaeon | reverse complement strand
CGAGACAAAGTTCCCGATTTCATCGCCGGTGAGCGCGCTTTTCTCCAAAAGCAGCCTCATGAAGCCGATGGCAATTTCGTGGTACTTTGCCTGGAAGCGCGCGGGGAAGACGAAGTTCACCACTTCCTCCAGGTTCCACGAGTTTCGGGTGATGTTCTCGTTGCCGTCCTGGAACGCGCGAAGCTCCGGCGAGTTGAACGGCGGGAGGAACAGGGAGTCTTTCGATGGGATGCCCCTGCTGGCTATTTTGTGGGTTTCCTCGTCCTTCTCTTCAGGCTCTTCCTTGCCCCCATCTGCCCCGTCCAGCGTTTCCTCTGGCTCCTCATCCTTCCCGGGAACCGCTTCCTCAGCCTTCGCCTTCTCTTCCCCTGCCATATCCCCAAAATCGCAGGGAGAAATTAAAAGCATGCCCAAGCGGCGCATGAAATCCGGGGCCACGCCGTCCGGCAACACGTATATAAGCCTTTCCCCGCTTAACAGAAACGTTCCAGTTCTTCTGTCTCTATAACTTTTACTTTTAGGAGTGGAAGAAACAAGTTTTTTGGATTGGAATCGCAGATTCCAGTGCGGGCGATGTACGGGCGAACCATGTGCGCGATATGATTTTCGGGGTGTTTCCTATGGCAAACAACAACGTCAATGAACCGGAGCTCAAGAAGCTCCAGACCGGCACCACCACGGTGGGCGTGGTCTGCTCCGACGGCGTGATTCTCGCCTCCGACAAGCGCGCGACCATGGGGTACTTCATCGCCAACAAGGACATCCAGAAGGTGTACCAGATAGACGACCACCTCGGCATGACCATTGCCGGCGGCGTGGGGGACGCGCAGGCGCTCATCCGCCTCATGCAGGCGGAGGCAAACCTCTACCGCTTCAAGCACGGCAAGAACATCACGGTGAAGGCGGCCGCGAACCTGCTCTCGAACGTTCTCCACAACTACAAGTTCTACCCGTTCTACGTCCAGCTCGTGATTGCCGGCACGGAAGACGCGCCCGGGGTCTACAGCCTTGACGCGCTGGGCGGCCTGTCCGAGGAAAAATACGTCTCCACCGGCTCCGGCTCCCCCGTCGCATACGGGCTTTTGGAGGAGCTTTACAAGGACGGCGGAAGCATAAAGGACAACGCGCGCGCGGCCGCAAAGGCCATCGCCGCGGCAATGAAGCGCGACGCGGCGACAGGCGAGCGCGTGGACCTGGTGACGATAACGAAAGCAGGCTTCAGGAGATACGAGCGCGCAGAAGTGGAAAAACTCCTGCAGTAAGGGAATAAGGCGGCCGGATAGCCGGTATAACATATGCTAACCAGAGGGGCTTACTTGGACATAAAGGAAATAGAAAAGAAAATAGGGGAGCTTGTGCCAAGCGAATGCAAGCTTGTCAAGGTGGATGCGGAAGGGCTGGACATCGTCATCTACGTGAAGGACATCGTCTCCTTTTACGAAAACGACCAGCTCATACGGAAGATCGCCGGCACGATACGCAAGCGGATACTGGTGAAAAGCGACCCCTCCGCGCTGCTCCCGGCGGCCGAGGCCCTCGAGATAATCAAGGAATCCATCCCCGAGGACGCAGGCGTGTCCGACATCCGCTTCAACCCTGATTTTTCCGAGGTCAACATCGAGGCGCTGAAGCCAGGGCTGGTGATCGGCAAGGGCGGCTTCACCCTGAAAACGATAATCCAGAAGACGCGCTGGGCGCCGGTGGTGCAGCGCACCCCCACCATGCCGTCCTCCACGATAAAGGGCGTCCGCGCCACCATGCTCAAGGAGGCGGGCAACCGCAAGAAGTTCCTGCAGTCGCTTGGCAAGAAAATCTGCTCGCCGTTCCCCAACAAGAGCGACTGGGTGAAGGTGACCGCGCTTGGCGGCTTTTACGAGGTCGGCAGGAGCTCAGCGCTCATCCAGACGCCGAACAGCAACGTGCTTGTGGACTGCGGGATAAACCCGGAAACATTCGAGCCGAGCAAGGCATACCCATACCTGAACGAGATGAAGCTGGAGCTGTCCCAGCTCGACGCGGTCGTGCTCACGCACGCGCACATGGACCACTGCGGGTTCATCCCATACCTTTACGCTTACGGGTACGACGGGCCGGTGTACTGCACCCCGCCCACGCGCGACCTTGCGATGCTTCTCCAGATGGACTTCGTCTCCATCGCAAGCAAGAACTCGCAGTACGCGCCACCCTACGGGATAAAGGACATCCAAAAAGAGCTTGCGCACATGGTGACGGTTGGCTACAACGAGGTAATCGACATCACGCCCGAAGTGAAGCTCACCTTCTACAACGCAGGGCACATACTCGGGAGCTCCATGGTGCACCTGCACGTCGGCGAAGGGCTCCACAACCTTGTATTCTCGGGCGACATAAAGTACGGCTTCACGCGCCTGTTCGACCAGGCCAATAGCAACTTCCCGAGGGTGGAAACCCTTTTCATAGACTCGACATACGGCGGCAGGAACGACATCCAGCCCAACAGGTTCGAGTCGGACAAGAAGCTTGTCGACCTCGCGCTCTCGGTGTGCGCGCGCGGCGGAAAGGTGCTCATCCCGACATTCGCGGTCGGGCGCTCGCAGGAAATCATGCTCGTGCTCGAGGAATACGCCTCGAGGAACAAGGACTTCAACTATCCGGTGTACCTCGACGGCATGATTCTCGAGGCGTCCGCAATACACACGGCTTACCCTGAATACCTGCGCCACAACATCCAGAGGCGCATCCTCTCCAACGACTCGCCGTTCGAGTCGCGCATTTTCGAGCCGGTGAAGAAGGCAAGGGAGGAAATCGCGGAAGGCGGGCCGGCCATCATAATCGCGCCGTCGGGAATGCTGTCGGGCGGCCCGTCGGTCGAATACCTCCGGCTTCTTGCGGACGACCCGAAAAACGCGATGTTTTTCGTGGGCTACCAGTCCGCGCTCTCGCTTGGGAGGAAGATACAGCGCGGCATGAAGGAAGTGCCCACCATCGGCGACGACGGGCGCGCGGCATCGCTCAAGATCAACATGCAGATAGAGACGGTGGAAGGGTACTCCGGCCACTCGGACAGGCAGCAGCTTTTGGCGCTTCTCAAGAACATGCACCCCAAGCCCGAGCGCGTCTTCACGCTCCACGGGGACGAGAGCAAGTGCGAGGACCTCTCGCGCACGATCACGAAGATGTTCCACATCGATTCAAGGGCGCCGATGAACTTGGACACAATCAGGCTGAAGTAGCTACTTTTTCTTATTTTTCTTGAACGGCTTGCTCTGCTCCCAAAAGTGGTCAAAATATTTCCGGAACGAGCCGGCAATCTCCTGGTTGATAATCTCTATGGTTATCGGCTCCCTTGTCTGCATGCCAATCACTGCCACGTCCTTGTATCCCATGAACCATGCTGGGGTGTCCAATCCTTCCGGCATGTACCGCGCGTCAGAATATGCGTAGGAATTGCGGTTTTTCAATATCTTCGGGTCTGTCTTCCTGCTGAATAGCGAATGAGAGATTATCCCTGCTCTCGCCCTTCTCATATGGTCACGCTTCCAATAGGCATGGAAGTGCTCCTGCTGTTCTGGCAGGATTCCCATGTAGTAGAACATTTCCCCGCGCTTAAGCTTCTGGTAGGTGCGCTCATGCACTGCCACCATGCCTCGAAAGCCCACAAACACCCTAACCTCGCTTTCCTTTGCGCTTGCCATGTTCTGGAGCGCAGGGACCATCTCCTGAAGCTTTTTCCTGCTCTCCTCCAGCTTTTTCTGCCTCTCTTCCACGTATTCCACTATTTTTTCAGGATTTGCAGCGCTGTACTGGCGCACGCCTTCCCTGCTGATGTGCGCCACCAGCCCCTTTTCCATAAGCCCGGCAAGTATCCTGTACACAATGGAGTGCGATATTTTCGACTTCTCAATAACGGGTCCCACTGTCGAGGGGCCAAGCTCAAGAAGCGCCAGGTAAACCCTTGCTTCCCCGTCTGTCAGCCCCGCTTCCCCAAGTGCCAATGCGTCCATATCTCTCTTTTCGTGCCCTTTCTATAAAAATCTATCCACTAGACCACCACTAGTGGTGGGATTGCAATTAAATATGAGTTGTAGAATATGGTATATCTGGTGAATACGATGCAAGTTTCAAAACATCCAGATATGTACGTCCAGAATCCAGCGCTTCTCATGTCACAGCCTAAGCGCGCCATTGCAGAATACGTCAAGAAACACGGCATCCTGGTGCCAGATATTTATGATTCTTGGAAAGATGCAGTTAAATCTGGAAAACAATTGCTGGTGAGGAGCGAGCATCCCCAAGATTATTCCGGCGCGTCAGACCTTATCAGAGCCGACTTGTCAAAATACTCCTTTCTCAAAGGCGAAGCAGATATGAAGAAAAAAATCCGAAAGGACTCGTGGAAGCCGAAAGAATACTGCAAATATTATGGGTTAAACCTGGACGATTTCTGGGCAAATGTCTCGTTTTCCTTCTGGGAGAAAATCAATGGTGTCAGCATCAAGATTGTAGCCGACTCGGCAATAGATAGTCGCTATCATATATTCTCCAAAAAAGACATAAGCAACGAGTCGTACACCATTTTTGGCGATGGAGAAACTCTTGCTCCAAAGAGCATTATTCCCAAGGATAAAATACTAGATCTCGTAAAACTTTACGAGGATGTCAGAAACCTTCCGAATTTCAGTCCGCTCCACTGCCCAATCATCGAGGCAAAGCTGGCTAAAAACGGCAAGCTTTATTTCCTGCAGTACCATCGGGCTAGGGATTTTGAGGCACCGAATTTTTGCATCGACAAGCCGCCGAAACCCGGCACTGTGTTCGCGGCGTATGTAAGGGGAGCAACTCCCAAAGACGGATATGAATGCAATGCCACGCTCCACCGCTGTGCCAAAAACACCTTGGAACTTCCAAAAGATGAAATTGCCGCCTTTAACCAGTATACTGGCAAAGTCTTATCTGAAATAATGTCTCGTTTGAGAAAGGTCCATATCTTCATGAGTGATGATGCAATTTTCTTTCCGGGCCTTTTCAAAGGCATGGACGACCATGAAGGCATATCTCGCCTTTTCAAGCCGCAAGTTTCATTATACGTTCCCCGCATCCCATTCAAAGATATCTATGGGGGTTCCTTCGACAACTTTGATTTTCACGAACCTGAGCGGAAGAACTTTTTTGTGCCCCTTAAAATAATAGCCGACGGCCGGATAGCATATGTCGAGATAGTCGGCAAGCCCTTCATTGAAGAAATCAAATAGAACGTCGATGAATCTAGCCCATCGGCATCATGGGCCCGCTTGGCGGCTGCTGCCCGAACGAAGCGACGGGCGGCGGCTCCTTTTTCCTGAAAATGGACCTCAGGTATTCCACAATCGGGCGCACCGTGCTCCCTGCCAGCATATCCCACGTGCGCGCAAGGTATTTTACCGCGCCGCCTGCAGCCTGCGGGTTTGTCCTGCCAAGCACGATGACCGCGGCGCCAAACACCAGCGCCAGGATGACGATTCCCACCAATACCGCGCCCAGCCCCTCGATGGGCGATGGCTCGACCACCGGCTTTGGCAATATGGGCGGGGGCGTTGGCTGCTGCGCCGGCGGGGCAGGCGCGCTTGCCTGGGACAGGGAAATGGATTTTTCCACGGTCTCATACGCATTTGACGCAA
>JBAZBT010000072.1:0-5644 GCA_041671345.1 Candidatus Micrarchaeia archaeon | reverse complement strand
CCGGGACACCGGCAAGGGGATGGTTGCGCAGTTCGACCACACCGTGATTGTGGAGCACGATTCCGCAAACGCGATTACGAAAACATGAGGCACTGCCATGCACGCCAAAATGGGGCAGAATTTCCTTGTTGATGAGAACGTCCTTGCCTACGAGGCGGAATGCGCGGACGCGCGCAGCAACTCCGTCCTGGAAATCGGGGCGGGGGACGGCAGGCTCACCGCGAAGCTGCTTTCCGCGGGCGCGGGGCACATCACCGCGGTTGAGTTCGACCCCAAGCTCGCAAGGCAGCTCCGCATGCGGTTTGCCGCCTACAAGCGCGTGAAGGTGCATGAGGGGGACTTCCTTGAATATGACGAGTCGGCGCGCTTCGGGAGGATTGTGGGGAACATCCCGTACTACATCACCTCGCCCATACTCCTGAAGCTTGCGCGCATGAATTTCGACAAGGCCGTGCTTTGCGTCCAGAAGGAAGTGGCAGCGCGCATGATGGCGGAGACCGGGAGCCGCGAGTACGGGAGGCTCTCGGTGTTTTCCCAGCTCACGTACAGGGTGGAAACGCTTGCGCTTGTGGAGAGGACTGCGTTTTTGCCGGCCCCGAAGGTCGACTCGTGCATCATCTCGCTTGTGAAGACGGGCTTTGCGATGGCGCCGTGCGAGGAGAAGGCGGTTGGCGCGCTTTTTTCCCACAAGAAAAAGAGCCTGAAAAATGCCGTGGTGGATGCGCGCGAGGGGCTGTTTTCAAGCCGCGACAAGAAGAGGGCAGGGCAAATCGCGCAAACGCTTAAATACAGCGGCAGGAAAGTCTTCACGCTGTCGCCTTCCGAGGCGCTCGAGACTGCGCGGCAGCTTTGCGATGCGCAAACAGGGGGGAAGTGAGCGGATGGCAACATACCGTGCAAGGGAAAACGAGGCTGCGGACAGCGTGCTCGTGGCCATGGTGGCGGAGGTGCTGCTCGTCTGCGCGACCGCGCTTGGCTTTTTCGTGCAGTTCAACCTCCCGGTGACCGTGGCGACCGGCGGCGCGCTCGCCGTGCTTTTCATAGGCTCCATATTCTGCTGGAAAAGCCCCCTTGCCGCAAGCGCCATACTTGCAATCTCGCTTCTCGCAGTGGAGGCTATGCTCGCCCTGCGCTTCCCGGTGCTTTTGCTCCCATTTGCGCTTGCAGACGTCATACTCGTGATGGTGGTGGCGGGCGGCTACCACGCAGGGGAGCAGCGCTAGCCGCCTGCTTTTGGAAGCTTCCTTGCCTCGCTTTTTTCCGCCCCCTTGGCGTTTTGCCAAGGCGCGCCGCCATCTTGTGCGCCTGAAACTAGCGAGATGCCCCCGCCCGCGCATTTTGCCGCCAGGCGCGCGGCAAGCAGCGGCCCGCCGGGGCTGCGCTCGTATTCCCATTTCCATTCGGCCCCGGAAGGGAGGCGCGGGATGAACAGGTGCAAAGGCTGCCCGCCTTCGCCGCCTTGCGCGTCGGTTATCCTTATCTCCCGCAGGTCCTCGCCTGCGCGGAGGCAAAGCCTCACGCGCCCGTTGCTTTCCGACTTGGAGAACGCCGTGCGGGGCCTGAGGAAAACTTTTGCAGCGAGCAGGAGCGCGGCGATGAAAGCGATTGACGCCCCGGCAGCAAGGAACAGGCTCTCCCCGCCGGAATACGCCCTTGAATCGGCCGCGCTGGGCAGCGGCACCTGGATTGTAATCGTCTCGTTGCCGCACTGGATTGTGTGGGGCCCGCCTGAGGCAGGGAAAAACCTTGCCTGGGAATCGGAATCGAGCGGAAGCGCGCGCAGCTCGCCGGAGGGCGGCGAGAGGAACACGGAGCCTTGCCCCTCGCAGAGGATGGAAATTTCCCCGCCCGGCTCCGCTTGCCCCGCAAGGAACAGCGCGTGGGCTGGCACAAGCAGAAAAAGCAGGAAAATGAGGAGAAAACGGAGAGCCATTTCCCCACCAGCAGATGAGCGTTTTTGCAGCCTTGCAAAAATATCGACGGGCCTGAAGGGATTTGAACCCTTACCCCGAGGTTCGAAGCCTCGTCGGCTATCCAGGTTACCACACGGGCCCTATAACGGCATTTGATATGATTGGCACTAAACGATTAAAATGAGAACGGGGGCTTGCGCGGGCAGCCTAGTACTCTTCGTAGTGCTTGGACGGGGGTCGGACGAACAGGTAGTATTTCGAGACGCCCCCGAGCTCCTCGTTCACGCGCGAGACGATGAGGTTTGCCGGGTCCGGGAGGAGCGACACGCGCGACTGGATGTCCTTGAAGCTTTCAAACGGCTTTTCCTCGCGCGCGCCAAGCAGCTCCTGCAGGTGCTTCTTGCCGATGCCCGACAGGAGCTCGAGCTGGTGCAGCCTCATGGAAATCGGGCCCGCTTTGTTGAAGAACGTGACAAAATCCGCCTCGCGGTCGGAGATTATGTTCCTTGCGGCGATGGGAAGCTCGCTTCTCGACGTGGCGGACAGGTCCTGGAAGTCGAGCCGCTTCTTTATCTTCTCCACTTCCACCCTGCCTTCCTTGCCGATGCACAGGCGCTGGCCGAGCGCGCAGGCTGAGCCGCGCACGATGGAAACCTCAAGGAGCGTGAAGAACTTCTCGCCGACAAGCTGCGCTATCGGCTCGCGCATGCGGTCGGTGGGCCTGCCATCGGGCATGAAGTCGATGACGCGGGCGTACAGTTCCATTTCCATAATATCAACTTTTCATTATGGAAATAGGCTGCCGGAGCAGCCGTGTTTCCATAAAATCCACTTCATTTTGTGGAAACAGACCGCCAGAGCGGGCGTGTTTCCATAGGATAACCTGGGATTGATTAGGGTTAAGCACTATAAAATGCTATGCGTCAGCCGGACTTCTTTTTTTCCTTCGCGTCCTCGGCTGGCGCCTCGGCGGGCGCGGCGGCCGGCGCTTCCACCACCGCTTCGACCTTGGGCTCGAACTTCCTTGCCTTTTTCGAGTATTCCGCGATGAGCGATTCCACCTTCTCCAACTTCTTCTCGGCAAGCTCGACTTTGTCCTTCACCAAAATGAGCATGAGCTGGCTCTTGTTTTTCGGAAGCAAGTCCACGATTTTCACCGCGGTTTCAAGCTTCACCTCGAGCTTCTCGAGCTCGTCGAGCATCTCCTTCGCATCGGCGTACTTCAGGTGAGAAAAGCGCTTGGCGTACTCAAGGGAGGTCTGCTGCTCGAATCCGAACTCGCCGGCGGTGCCCTGCCTCTTTTCGAGTATCTTTTCAACCTCGGCAAGCAATGCCGGGCGGATTTCGTTTGCGCCTTTTCCAATCATAGGGACCACCATTTACTTCTTCCCGACTGCCTTGAGGTGCACGGGCGGGATGATAAGCCTCTTCGTGGCGTTCATGTCGGAAATCTCGACCACGTACGACTTGCCGCGCTGCGCCACGATGGTGCCGGTCCTTCCGCGGTAGCGGGGGTGCGGCATCCCGGAGTACTTTGACTGCGAGTCTATGGCGACGCAGGCCCCGATGGAATACCCGCTTATCAGCCCGGGTATCGTAAGCTTGCGCTTGGACTGGCCAAGTGCGCGGCTTCTTTTTGACATTTTTCCAAGTGAGCGTCTCATTTTTCATCACCTTAATAGCGTTTGGCGGCGGGAAGCCGCAGCCGGGGATGATTACCCTGCGTCTAGTTTAAATACCTTGCCCTTTTAAATACCTCAGACGGTTTAAAAATGTTTGTATGGGGCTGGTTCTATATGAAAAAGAGCGCAACCAAGAAGAAAGGAAGGAAAGGCAGCATGCCCCAGATTGCCATAAAGCCCACTTTCAAGATTGAGAACATCGTCGCCTCGTCGGAACTCGGCCTTGAGCTTGACCTTTACACCATAGCATCCAAGCTTCACGACGTGGAATACGAGCCTGAGCAGTTCCCGGGCGCCATATTGAAGCTGAAAGACCCCAAGACCTCGCTGCTCCTGTTCAAGAACGGCAAGATAATCTGCGCGGGCGGCAAGAACGAAAAAGAGGTCACGGACGCGATTGCGCTCACCATGAAGATGCTGGAGAAGTACTCGAAGATTACGCCGCCGAAGAACTTCAAGCCGAAGTTCGTGATCCAGAACATCGTGGCATCCGCCGCGCTTGGCGTGGAGCTTGACCTCTACGGCATCGCCTCCGAAGTCCCCGACGTGGAATACGAGCCCGAGCAGTTCCCGGGCGCCATATTGAAGTTCCTCCAGCCAAAGACCTCGCTGCTCCTGTTCAAGAACGGCAAGATAATCTGCACGGGAGGCAGGAGCGAGGCGGATGTTTCTGCCGCGCTCAATCTTGCGGCAAAGCTCCTCGCGCCCTATTCCTCGCCGCTGCCGGAGAAGAAGGATTAGCGCGCACTCGCCAGATGCGCGTTTTCCTTGCTATTTTGCACTAACTATGGCAGTTCGACAAGAATTTCAGCGATGTATGTTGGCGCCATAAATGCCTCAACGCCCCTGCCGCCGCAGGAAACTCCGCACACTGTGACATCCCGGATGGGACGAGTAATGGGCCAAACACCATCCTTGAAAAAATTCCATCTAATGCCAAGCGGGGAACTGTAATGCCACTCGAGCCGGCCGTTGACAGTTGTTTCGTATTCGGGAGGCTCAACTGTATGGACTGCTATTCTTGTATCTGGGTCTGGGCTGCCAAAGCAGCCAAACTCAAGAATTGCATTGTCAACTACAGATATTTTTGGATTTTCGAGGACATATATACCGTCCTTATTACGGACAAGAGCATCCGGGTCAATGAACAGAAGGACATTCTCATTGCCAAATATGCCGTTCTTGCTTGTTTCGTGCGCTTTTGATATTTCGTTAGCTCCTACAAGGATGTTTGTCTCTTTGCAGAACAAGTCCTTGCCTTTCTCGACAAGAATGCCCTTGGATATGAATTCCCTTGCCCAAAAGCTCCAACCGCCACGCTTTCCAGATAGGATGTGCGCGTCGAGCTGCGCATTGCTTGCAATTCTGCCGCCGCTCTTTTTAGCAATCTCGTCTGCATTGAAGCGATTTGTGTTGGAATTTTCCAGCCGTACCACATTTTTCATTTCCACCATATCAATCCACCTCCAATTTTCTTCTCGAAATCAGCTCTAGTGCCCGAATGACGTCTGGAGAATGCCACTGCAGCACTTCAAATCCACGAAGACTTGGGGAATATATGCGGGTTTTTTCTGCGATCAACAAAGCGGCAAGATATTCTTCAAACCCACGCGCACTCTTCACTAGGAGCGAATCTCGGGCTTTCTTATCGCTAATGCCATCCGCTATTTCATATCTTGCTACAGCAAGCAACCCTTCGCGCATCGGCCCGCCCATCTTGCGAAATTCGCTAAGGCTAATCGAATCCACGTAGACCCAGCGCCTCTGCTTAGACGGTTGTATTTTCCTGCCAGGTACGCGCACTTCCTTGCCATCCTTCATAATCAATGCCATATTTTCCACCTCGTTTTTCTTTTTTCTGTTGTTCTGTGTTGTTCAATGTGGTATTTGTGGTTTAATATACTTTTTAACAAAAATCATGCAAAACAACAGCTTTTATAAGCTTTTTTTGCTATAAATGAAAATATGGAACTTGATGCCCTCGACAGGAAGATATTGCTCGCGCTGGAAGGCAAGGCGCGCGCAGGCGTGAAGCAGATTGCGCGCGCC
>JBAZBT010000071.1:0-5730 GCA_041671345.1 Candidatus Micrarchaeia archaeon | reverse complement strand
TGCTCCTCGACCGGAACCCCGCCTGCGTGCGCATCCGAATGCAGGGTTTCCGCCAATCCCCCCATCTGCCGCCCGTACGACCCAGCCCATACCACGGACGGGGACGTTGCGTTCTGCCGCGGATGCCCTGACGAGGCGCGATACCTTGTGCGCTATATCAAGCAAGGCCCGCCGGGCGACCTGGACTGCGCAAGCACCATCTCGCCGATAGGCAACTCCGCGGCCCCTGCGGGCGGATATGCTGCCATCCTGTCGGGCGCAACCAGCGGCAAGCAGATGGCTGCCGGCTTGGGCCAAGGCGCAAGCGGCGGCACCATCAGGCTGGCGCAAGGCACCGACCCGAATCCCCAATCCAACCCATACATGAATTCAGTGAGCCTGCTGCCCGACCCTGCCGACGGCACCATTGCCCTTCTCGGCCACTGCAAGGGGACGGACACAGGCGGCTTGCCCCTGAAATACGAGTTCGCCTATTACCTGGGCGGCGTGGGCACCCCCCCGCAGATTTCCGGGCAAACTGCGGACTTCACCCCCTCCGGGCAGGAGGTGGCGCTTCCGCTTGACGTTTTGCCTTCCATGCTTTCCAGCGGGCAGGACTGGTCCGTCTCGTGCCGCGCCTACAACGGAGCGGCCTACAGCGCGTGGGTGAATTCCGGGAACGTCACAATCACTGCGCCCCCTCCCACTGTCACGGTGTCCTCCAGAATCAGCCCGGTCTCGCCGCTTCCCACGGACGCTTTCCGGCTGGTGCAAGGCGACTGACTCGTCCGCCCCATATGTGGTTTACTATTACAGCTGGTACAAGAACGGCGCCCTCCACTCGTCCGGCGGCCCCTCCAATGCATACCCGCAAGGCGTGGAGGAAATCATTGCGACCATATCCCCCCCTCTTTCAAGCGGGGACGCCTGGACGTTCTCCTGCCGCGCGGACGGCTATGCGTCAAGCGACTGGCTCGACAGCGCGCCTGCAGTGGTGTCCCTTAGCCCGCCAGAAGCGCCGTGCACCACCACGCAGGCGCCCATACTGCTTGCCACCTCCCCTGTCGACTACCACTGCTCGGCGGCGGGCGCAACGCCTGACTGCCCGGGCACATGCCAGAAGCAGAACCCGGCTTATGCCGAGCTGCCAAACGAGAACAGCAACCCGCTATGCCAGGACTCCAGCCAGTCGGGCTGCCCGTACGGTTGCCGCATCAAGGGCGCGGCCCCGGGGTCGTTTGCAAGCTTCCTTGACCCGTCATGCGCAGAAAAATGCGCCAGCCTCCCCGACGCGTGCAAAATCGGCGGCGCAGCCCCATCCCCGCCGGTGCCCATCTGCAGCGAATACATCGGCAACGGGCCTGCGGCATGCCACAGCATGGGCTGCATTTCCCTTGATTCGCAAAGCTGCACTTCGGTGGCCGGCTGCGCCTGGAACGCCGTGGGCGGATTCTGCGACAGCGCCTCGTGCGCCGCTGCCCCCGAGGCATCCTGCACGGGCGAATGCGCATGGATGCGCACGGGCGACTATGCGAAAATCAGCGCGCGCGGGGGCGCGTATGGCAACAGCGACAGCTGCCGCCAGTGCCCCGAGCAGTGCAGGCTGGACGGCTACACCGGGGATTGCGGGGTGAAGGGCAACGGGAACAACGAATATGTCGACTGCAGCGAAACGGCATGCCCTGCATCATGCAGGGTGGCCGAGCCCCTCGCCGCCACCGCGCCGCCGGCATTTGCATCCTGCCTGCCCTATCCGGACGCCGGCGTGTCGTGCACTGGCTGCCCTGCGCTTTGCAGGAGGAGCAGCGACCTGGTGTCCAATGTCAACTGCCCTGTGGACAGCTGCGCGCTTTCCAGCGACCCGCAGGCTGGCTGCATGGACGAATGCAGGCTTCCTGACCCGCCGGCAAGGCCGTGCGAGGGATGCTTCGAGTGCAACATGGACTGCACCTACTACCCTGCGATAAGGACGGACTGCGGCGACATCTGCAGCGATGCGGCGCTTGCGGGGCCGGTGGACATTTCCCCGACCGACTTCGTCAAGAAGCTCTCCGGGGCAAAGACAAGCGCTGACGGCGAGTGGGCAAGGAGCATAGGGATGCTTTTCATCCCGGCCGTGGTGCTTCCGCTTTTCTGCATCGTAATCGTGATTGCGTTCGTGAGGATATTCTCCCCCATACTGGGGGGGGACATAGAGATACCTGGGCTTGGAAGGATAATATGAGCGAAAAAGCCAAAATGGAAAAAGCCAAAAGCAAAAAGGGCGGCGCAGCACGCCTCGCCCTATTCTCCTTCCTGGCATTTGCCGTGTCCGCAGGCGCGCTTGCCGCAGCCGGGGGGGAAGGTATCATCACGGTGACCGGCACGGACTACACGTATTTCTGGCTCGCCCTCCTCATCCCGATTGCCATCGTGGCAATCTCCTACATGGCAAGCTACGCCTTCAACGCGCCACAGCTCCGCGCCATACTGCAAGACGAGCTCCTCCAGATACTCGCCACCGGCGCAATCGCGCTCACGCTTGTCGGCACGCAGGCGGTGGTGGACGGGTATGTCGCCGCCACGCTCCACGCTTCCGGCGCATCGGGCACGGGCATCGCAAGCGCAATGGACGCGGCAGCTGCAAAAATATCCGAGCTTGAAGGCCAGGCGTCCCACACCCTCTCAGGCATGGAAGATGTCACCAACGCGCTTGGGACCGAGGCGTCAAGGTCGGTCTACTGCAATTTCATGGGGGTGGGCTTCTCGCTCAACAACTGCTCCCCGCTGAACGCCTACCGCGGGAGCCTGACCGCCGCGGCGTTCACCACCACGGTGGCGCTTTCCGACACCTATGCGCAGGGCTTCCTGCTCTCGCTTGCGCGCGCGTACGCGTTCTCCATACTCATCCCCCTCGGGCTCATCCTGCGCTGCTTCAAGGCAAGCAGGATGGCTGGCGGGGCGCTCATAGCGGTGGGCTTCGGCTTCTACACGGTGTATCCGGTGGTCATCCTTGCCACGGACAACCTGCTCCACGGGGACCAGTCGGTGGCGCCCATGCCTTCCGCCTCCCACATCCCGCTTGTCGGGCAATGCGACCCGCAGGAGCCGAAGGTGGACAATGCGCGCTCGGACTTTGTTTCCTACGGCGAGCAGCTGACAAGCTACAGCCTGATATACGGGATTTCCTACCAGATGCTGGTGCGCATCCTCTTCATGTCCGTCCTCAACCTCATAATCACGCTTGGCTTCATACGCACTTTCGCGCACATGATAGGGAGCGACATAGACGTCTCCTCGCTTGCGAGGATTTCATGATTGGCGGGCATGCCACGGCGGAAAGACAAGCAAGCGATTCCCCGCGCGGGGTTTCGCGGTTGGCTGGATTGAAATGCAGAAAAACGAACGGCGCATCGTGCTTTTCCTTTTCATCAGCCTGATTGCCGCCTCATCGCTTGCCTCCGCCGCAAGCCCGTTCACCTGCAGCACGGACAAGTTCAACGACACCATGATGCTTTGCGGGATTGCCTCGCTTTCCATGTTCGCCCTTATCTCGCTGACCTACATAGGCGGCGAGGCGATGCAGAGCGCGCGCATGATAACCTGGGCAAAGACGGAGTCCATCCAGGCGTTCGCCTCGCTGGTCGTGGTGGGGCTGGTGATTTTCTCGCTTTCCACGCTGTGCAGCTTCCAGGTGGGGGAGATGCAGTCGGTTTTCGGGCTTTCCTCCATGCCGAAAATCTACAAGGCCGCGCCGGGCTTCGAGGACGGCAAGGACAACCTCTACTCCGGCGCCATGCGCTACATCGAGAACGTCGCGGCACTTTCGCTTTCCAGCATGGCGTCGCTGCGCTACGACCTCGGCGCGTACGAAATCCGGACGTCCTACAACACGTTCACGTGCTCGGGCGACTGCCTGCTCTCGCTTTCAAGCGTGAGCGTGGCGCCTTTCAGCGGGAACAGCATGAGCCTTGCCATCACTAACAACCTGCTCGGCATCTCCACGGTCTCCTACCTCTCCGCAATCTTCCAGTACTTCACGCTGGTCTACATCTACGGCGGGCTTTTCCTGGTCTTCCTCCCGCTTGCGCTCATAGTGCGCTCCATCCCGTTCATGCGCCACCTGGGCGGCTCGCTCATCGCGATATTCGTCTCGCTCTACCTGCTCTACCCCCTCATGCTGGTCGCAGACGCCTATATCGCGCCGGGATTCGTTGCAAACTCGCTTTCCGCCACGCCGCCCTCGCAGGTGGTGATGTGCGACCGGGACAACAGGGGCTGCGCAGGCTCGGACATCTATGCCATCGGCACGCGGGAGGGCATAAAATGCAGCGAGGGCAACGAGCCCTGCTTCGGGCATTTCGAATGGGAGGTGGAAAGCGTCGGGCGGAGCAAAAGCTCCATGGAAGGGCTTTCCCCCAACGACCTGCCCCGCGCCATCAGGATCAATGTATTAATATTCCTCACTGCGGTTTTCCTCCCGGCAGTGAACTTCGTGGTGATTGCGGCCTTCGGCAGGGAGCTCTCGCGCTTCCTCGGCGAAGAGGCCGACATGTCAAGGCTCGGGCAGATGATTTAGATGGCTGGCAGGAAATGCAGGGCAAAAGGCGTTGCGCTGTTTTCAGGCAGCCCCGGCAATCTGCTGCGCCCGGCAGGGGCGGCGTTTTCCGGCAGGAAGCCAAACGGCATCGCGCTTCTCCTGGCGGTGTTCTCGCTGCTTGCCTTGGCGCACCTGGCATTCCCCGAGCAGAACACCGGGCGCGGGCAGGTTTTCAACTCATACGTGGTCGAGCAGCAGGCGGCCTTCCAGAACCGCGTGGATGGCTGGTGGGCAATCGCCATAACGGCAATACTCATATGCATCTCCTTCAACACGCTGGTCTACATGCTTGGGGCCGCCCTTGAAAGCCAGGAAGTGAAAAACTATGCCAAGGCGGAATTCATGCAGGTGAGCGCAAGCTCGCTCATGATATTCTTCGCGGTCGCCCTCATCTTCACGGTGTCAAGCGGCGGCTCGCAAATCACGGTGGCGGCGTTCGACTTCATGGGCGACCTGCTGGGCACCGGCGACAGCAGCATAAGCTGCGCAGCGGCCACGGAATCCGTGCCTGCCGGCAGGTTCACGCTTTGGAAGGGCGACCCGCAGTTCGGCAGGGGCCCCATCGGCGCCTTCAAGTGCAAGCTGCAGGAAAAGATAAGCGCGGTCGACAACGCCTATGAGAACGTGAAGGTCGCCAACATGCCGGTGGAGGAGAGGCTTTCGGTCTGCTACTACCTGCTCGGCGTCCCGGTATGGTGCGGGGCATGGGACCTGCCCACCCACCAGCGCGTGGAGCAGGCGCACCTGCTTGCGGCGAAAATGACGGACATCTCGGTATCGCTCAACGCGCAGTACGTGCTCGCCGAATACGTGCAGAAGAACATGCTTTCGGTGTTCCTGCCGTTCGGCCTCGTGCTCCGCATCTTCCCGCTCACCCGCGGCGTGGGGGGGCTTTTCGTCGCGCTTGGCGTGGGCTTTTACTTTGTCTGGCCCACGTTCTTCATGCTCACCGACCCCTCGTTCATCAAGGTGAACGCCCCGCCCGACCAGCCGCGGCAGGAAGGGATATGCTTCACTGGCTTCCGCGGAAGCTCGGTGCTGCTCTCGGGCATCGTGACTGCCGGCGGGGCGGGGCAGCAGTCCGACATAGCCATCGCGCAGGGGCTGGACCTCGTGTACGTGATGACAATAGGCACGGTGTTCTACCCGTTCGTCGCCCTCGTGCTCACGCT
>JBAZBT010000070.1:0-5764 GCA_041671345.1 Candidatus Micrarchaeia archaeon | reverse complement strand
CATCATCCTCGTTTTACCAGGAGAGGGCCGGCAGCTACCTGGTGGACGGGAAAAAAATGTCTACCTCCCAGCTATCAGACTTCTATGCCTCCCTTGCGAAAAGCTACCCCCTAATCAGCCTGGAGGACCCGTTCTGCGAGGAGGCATTTTCCGACTTCGCCTCGCTGAGAAAGCGCCTGTCGGGCAAGGTGCAGCTTGTGGCGGACGACCTCACGGTGACAAACGTCGCGCGGCTCTCGCAGGCGATTGAATGCCGCTCGCTCTCCTCACTTCTTCTCAAGGTGAACCAGGTGGGCACGCTTTCCGAATCAATCGCGGCAGCCATGCTTTGCCGCAGGAACGGCCTTGGCGTGGTGGTCTCGCACCGCTCCGGCGAAACGGAGGACGCATCCATCGCAGACATAGCAGTCGGCCTGAACTGCGGGCAGATAAAATCGGGGGCGCCGTGCCGCGCCGAGAGGACGGCAAAATACAACCGCCTGCTCCAGATAGAGGAGGAGCTGCCCGACGGCAGCTTTTCGCGCGCGTCAGGCATCGTATTATAGGTTTTTTGCGAGAGGTCAAATCATGTTGCTGTGGTCAAACGAACGGGAGCAGTTTTCGCGCATTTCCCTCCTGTTCACGATTTCCTTTTCCCTCCTTCTCATAGCCGGAACGCTTTGCATGGCGTTTGCAAGCTTCAACCTGGGCCTATTGCTCTTCGCGCTTGGCGTGGTGCTTGTCGCGGGGAACGAATACCTGGTCTTCAGGCGCCTGAGGACGGCCGAGTATGCCGCTGCCCTCCGCACGCCCTCGAAGTCCATCGAGGACCTCATGAATTTTGCCATACTCGCCTACATCCTGCCCTCCACCTCCGCGATTTTCCTGTACTTCTTCGCAGGCATGAGCATCCAGGTCCTGGTCATCGTGTTCGCAGGCTTCATCCTGACCAGCATCAAGATAGTCTCGCGCTCGCTGCAGTTCTACTTCTCGAAATAAAGGCGCAAGCAAAAACGAGTGGAACTAGGGGCGATAAGCCGGAACACCGGGATTAAAAAAGAAAAGAACGGGCTGAAGCAGGCGTCACTTCTTGTACTTCTTCTTCACGCCGTATTCAGGGTGGTCTGAGACGTCCTTCAGCTGGCCTGCAAGGAAATCCGCCATCTTGTCTGAATCCTCCGTGCCGATGAGCACGTTGGAGCGCCAGCTCCACTGCGAAGCAAGCGTGGACTTGTCGCCGTCCTTGCCGATTTCATAGCCCGACGTCGCCACGAGGAGATAAGGCCTGCCCGCCATCTCGCGTGCGAATTCCTTGTCAAACTTCTCCAAAAGCTTGGCGAGCTTGTCGTCGTTTGCAAAGTCGATCTTTTTCTCTTCCTTCTTCTTGTTTTCAGCCATGGCAAAACCCCACAAAAGGTATTTACGCCTCGGACAGGACTTGAACCTGTGACCTATGGATTGCAGCCGCGCATGCGCGCGATAACAGTCCATCGCTCTACCTTTCAGCCTCAAGAGGGAGCGCCCCTCAAGAAGAGACTGAGCTACCGAGGCATCGTCAAATCCCTGGAGGGATTTGGCGAATTTTCGAGCCGCAGCTCGAAATCTAGGCAAATTCGTTTGCGAATTTGCCATCTTAGTCGAGCGACGCTTCGCTCGACTTCTAGATTTTTTGCTCCAGCAAAAAATCCATGCCACTGGCCGGATTTGAACCAGCAACACATCGGTGTCTAAGCCACCAATGCATGGCGGATCTTCAGCCGATTGCTCTCCCAGGTTGAGCTACAGTGGCACGTCGTGCAGACCGAGATTTGATGATAAATGTTAAAAAAGGCACCATCAGGCCCGGGTAGGCGCGCCAGGCGCCCTTTTCATCCATGCATACGCAATGCCGACCGCCGCCAAATAGCCGAAATACGCCGCGGCCTGCTCCAGCGAGGGCGCGGTGTCATAGCCCACGAGCGACTTGAGCACCGCCCCTGCCGCCCCCTTCTCGTGCATGGCGGGGTAGGTGCCGTCAGGATTCGCCTGCGGGGTGATGTCGTATATGTGCTCCACCGAGGTCGGGACCACCCCTGCCTCCTGGAGCTCGTGCACGCCCTGCGAGAGCATCCCTGCCGCCAAAAAGACAAGGATTATTGCGGTTGCAAGGAAAAAGCCCTTCAGTTCAAGCTTCACCATCTGGCGGAAGAATGCATATGACAGGGCAATCGCAAAAGCGCCGCCCAAAAGGGCCGAGGCTGCGTCCAGCCCCCCGGCGCCGAGCGCGATGCCGCCCAGGAACAGGGCTATTTCCACGCCTTCGCGGAAAACCGCCAGGAAGGCAAAAGCAAACAGGCCGATTTTTTCGTTGTTCTCAAGCCGCCTTGAGACCCCGCGCCGTATCTCCCCCGCAAAATCCTTTTTTGAAAGCATCCAAATGACAAGCCAGGTGACAAGGAGTGCCGCAAGCACCATGGTGGCGCCCTCGAACAGCGCGTCGTTTTCCTCAAACCCCCCTGCGAGCATCTCGAACGCGCCTGCGGCGGCAGCGGAAGCAAGCACGGCAAGGGCGGCGCCTGCATAGACGAACCGGGCGTACTCCCGCTTTTTTGCCTTGTAAAGGCAGGCGAGGATTATCGCTACCACTAGGCATATCTCAAAAACCTCGCGGAACATCACGACGAACTCCGATAGCCCCAAAAACGCACCCTGCCGGGGGGACAGCGGCCACTGCATCTTTAAAGCGGCTGGCGCCTGCAATGGGTAGTCAGCCGCGCTTGCCTAGCAGCTCCAGCACTTTCCCGTGCGGCGCGCCCGTCCTCACCGCGGTGGGGCAGAAGTGCGTGCGCGAGGCGGAAAAGCCCGCAGCCTTCAGTTTCGCAATGGCGCCGTCCATTGACAGGATTTTCGCCCCCTGCTTCTTCGCGACCACGTGCAGGTCGTAGTAGCCAATCGAGGCTATTGCGCTTTCGCCTTGCATGGCGGCGAGAAGCTTCTCGATTTCCCTCGCCTTTGCATATCCCCTTTCCGCATTGAGCGAAAGCATCTTCCCGAGAAGCGCGCTGTCCCAAAGCGCGCCTTGCCACATGGGGCCGCCGTGCAGCAGCTGCGCGCCGCAGTGCGGGCATGCCCTCTGCAGGGGGAGCCGCTTTGCATCGCGCCACTGGCAGGACGGGCAGTAGGAAACGTAGCCGGTTTTTTTCATCCCCTCCACTGCCTTTTCCGCGCCTTCCTCCACGCGGAAAAGCACTTTCACATAGTGCCTGTGCGAAAGCGTGAATGCAGGCGACGCGGCAAGGTTGAACGGCGCAAACGCCCTTGCCACCGACGCGGCAAGTATGCGGCACGCGTTCTCATGGCAAAACTCGTTGTTCAGCGGGATTGCGGCATAATTCTTCAGGCACGCGGCGTGGTGCGCGCCGCATAGGACTGCGACATCGGTGGCGGTGGCTGACAGGTATCCCCCCCTATTGGCGGACAGGCAGCGCGCGGCGTCGTGGAGGAACGGCTGCGGCGAGCCGAACGGGTCAAGCTCCACGAAATCAAACGCATTCTTCCTCATGAACCCGTTCGCATCCGCGCATGCCACGCGGCACCTGGCCTTGTTCGCTGCGGCGTTCTTCCTCGCGCATGCGGCCGCGGACCGGTTGGCGTCCACAAGCGCAAGCTTCCCGGCATTTTCGTTCTCGAGCTTGTAGCGGATGCCCCGCGCCCCGCTTGCGCACATGGCGTCCACAATGCTTACCTTCCCGCCAATCGCGCCGACGGACAGCGAGAACACGCTCCTGCAAAGCTCCATTTCGGGGTTGAAGAACACCCCTGCCGCAAGCGAGATGCGCGCCTTGCCCTCCACGGTTGCCTTTGCCATGCTCCCCTATAGCCCGCATTCTAATAAAAAACTTGCCTGCGAGCATTTTGCATGCAAGCCGAAATACGACGTTCCATCATCTCAGGCACGGCTGACGCCCCGCCGTCCGCCCCGATGGCCCACCGCGCACTGCTCCTTGCCGCCCTCACGCCGGGGCAGACCGCCATCAGCAACCTTCCATCTTCGCCGGGCATATCGTCCACAACCGCCGCCTGCCGCGCTTTTGGCGCCGACATCGTCCAAAGCGGCGGCACTGCGGACGTTTTCGGGCCAGAGGAAATTGCGGCTCCCGCCGCGGTGGATTGCGGCGACTGCAACACGACTTTCAAGCTGTTCCTTCCGCTTTCGGCATCGCTTGGCGGCGAGGTGAAGATTTCCGGCTCGCTGCGCCTGTCCGAAAAGGACCTTTCCCCGTTCTTCACGTTCCTCGGCGAGGCGGGGGCCGCGGTGGCATACGGGCGCTCGTTGCCTGCAAGCGTTCAAGGCCCGTTTTCTGCCGAAGAGCGGATTTACCCCGGGCAGCTGGGCTCGCAGTTCCTCTCGGGCATCCTGCTGTGCGCGCCCCTGCTCGGGCAGGGCGCGTCCATTGGGCTGGAAGGCGGCGTGCCGGGCTACCCTTACGCATCCGGGGCCATCTCGCTCATGAAAGAATGCGGCATAACGTTCTATTCCGACAAGGACGGGTTCATTTCCCTGCCTGGCGGCCAGGCCTATTCCCCCCCGGCGGAGATAAAGGTGCCTGCAAGCCCCTATCTCTCATCGTTCCTCCTCCTCACAGGCGCGCTTTCGGGGAAAGCCGCGCTGGCGGGAAGCTGCGATTGGCAGGCCAGCTGCGGGATTTTCGAGGCGTTCGGCGCAGGCGTGTCCATCCGCAGGCATGAAATCTCGGTTTCCACATGCTCCCTTTCCCCTGCGGAAATCGATGCGCCCGATGCCGGCGACTTCCTGCCGCACGCGCTCGTGCTTGCAAGCGTGGCCGGCGGCAAGACGAAAATAGGGAACCTCCGCCTGCTTTCGCGCAGGCATATGCTGCGCGCGTCAAAGCTCTGCCGCGAGCTTGGCAGGATGGGCGCGAAAATCGGGCGCGAGGGCGATTCGTTCGTGATAGAAGGGGGGAAGCTTGCAGGGGCGAAAATAGAGCCGGGCAAGGACCCCGTGGTGGCGATGGCATGCGCGGCTGCGGCGGTGTGCGCGAGCGGGCCCACCACCATAAACGAAAGCGAGTGCGTGGCAGGCGCCTACCCGAACTTCTTCCGCGACCTGGCCTCCCTGGGCGCGATTGTGAGGTAAGGCGCGCGCCAAGAATGAAAGTTTGCCGGGCAGCGCAAGCCCCGCGCGGGCTTTTGCCCGCCATCATCAAGCGTGCGGGCCGCTTGCGCTGAAGGCGCATTTTTTCCCCGCAAGCGCAATGGCCCGGGCTATGCACAATTTTTTTCCGGCAAGGGAACGAGCCTTACAGCTCGCCGACCCTGCGCTTCAGCTTGCGCTTGAGTCGCTTGCGCCTCTTCTTCAGCCACTTCCAGCGCATGCGGCCTTTCTTTTTCCATTTCCTAGGTCTTGATCCCAATAAGTCACCTAATGAATATTGCTCTTCGTCAGTGGCACTTTTATTGACCAACACCTATAAAAAGGCTTCTAGTCGCGCCACTTCTTCCTGTACGCGTCGATGAGCCCGTGCGCGTAGTTTATGCAGCCGAATGCAGTGACGTAGTCCTTCTTTTCCAGGAAGTATTTGGTGTCCTCGCAGTACTGCCTCGCCATCTCAATGACGTCGCGCGTCTCCTCCGTCATTTCAACTTCCTTGACGTTGGAGTGGAACTGGGCGATATCGGATTCTATCCGCTCAGCATTTTTGCTGGCAAAAATGTCCGATGCATTTTGCGCATCCAAATGCACATCTTTCTCGCTTCTGGCACCTGTTTTTTTCATAACCACTCC
>JBAZBT010000069.1:0-5849 GCA_041671345.1 Candidatus Micrarchaeia archaeon | reverse complement strand
CGCCCACATGGTGATGAGCGTGCGCTTTCCCTCGCGTATGTCGCCGCCTATCTCCTTCTTGTACTTTTTCTCATCGCCAATGATGTTCAGGACATCGTCGATTATCTGGAAGCTCACGCCGATGCCCGCCCCGAAGCGCGACAGCGCCTCGCACGTTTTCCCGTCCGCCCCGCCAAGGAGCGCCCCCACCCTGCATGAAACCGCGATGAGCGCCCCTGTCTTGCCGCCCACCATCTTCAGGTATTCCTTCTCGCTTATGTCCCAAACGCCGTCCTGGTGCCATCCGAGCTCAAGCGCCTGGCCTTCCAGCACCTCGGTGAATGCATAGAGCAGGCGCTTCTGCGCCTCTTCCCGCCTCGGGCTTTGCATGGACAGCGTCTCATGCCACACCATCATGAACAGGCCATCCCCTGCGTTGAGGGCAAGGGGCACGCCATACTTGACGTGCATGCACGGCTTGCCGCGCCGCATTTCCGAGCTGTCCTCGATATCGTCATGGATCAGCGTGAAGTTATGGAACATCTCGATTGCGGTCGCCGCCTTCAATGCATCTTCCGCCCTGCCCCCCGCGGCCTCGAAGGAAAGCAGGCAAAGCGCAGGGCGTATGCCCTTGCCCTCCACGAGCAGGAATTCCGAAAGGAGGCCGTATACCGCGGCAGGCTCCTGCTTTTCGCTGAATATCTCCTTGAGCCTCCTGTACACCGGCGCGTTCAGCCGCACAAGCTCGTTTTCGGCAATTTTCATGTCAGTTTCCACCATCATATCAGCAACCGGACATAGGCAAAGAACTTTTATATCCTTCCATCCTTAAAGCCTCGATTGGGGGCCCATAGCTCAGCTTGGTAGAGCAGTGGACTCTTATGCGCGCATCCGCGCAGAGCCATCCACGTGTCGTGGGTTCGAATCCCACTGGGCCCGCTCCCAATGCCTTTTTCAGCCGCCAATCGGCAATTTCTCCGTTATGTTCTTGACGCTGGAATTCCCGGGTATGAAGCTGTTTATGTACGCCCTGAGGTTTTCGTCCTCTATATTGTTCATGCATGAATAATACGTCTCGTTCTTTGCGAAGCCGCAATAGCCCTGCAGGCAGCCGCACGGCGTGCCCTTGAGGCAGGCGTAAATCGGGCTGGTGTCGGCAGCAAACTGGGCCGTCGAGTTCTTGGGCGCGCAGTATTGGCCGGAGTTCCCGAATACCTTGCAGTCCTGCCCATCCGCGCAATTCCTGCCTGCATATGCCTTTGCCGCCGCTGCGTCCGCGGCCTCCTTGTTCTTCTGCCCCGATGTCGCCGCCGCTATGCAGCTTGAGGACAGGCTTGTGTTTTTCACGCTCTTGCAAAGCTCAAAGTTCCCGGTTTCGCCCGCGACCGAAATGTAGCAGTCGTCGGCAAGCGTGGGGAGCAGGCCGCAAATCACGCTGTTTTTCGTTCCCTGCGCCACTATCACGCTGCAGCTTTCATATGCAAGCTCGGTCTTGATGAGCTTGCAGGTTTCCCAATCCCCCGCGTTCGCGGCAATGCTTTTGAGGCAGGTGTCCTGCTCGGCGCCCGCCTTTGCAAAGCATGCGGCCCTTTCGGAATAATCCATCGTCGACTTCGAATAGAAGTCCACGAACGCCTCGGTTGCGACTATGGTCGACGGCTTTTCAGGCATCGGCGCCGCAAAGGATGCGGCCTCCGCATACTCGGTGTCGTAGTAGCCCGGGGTTCCCAGGTTGACGTAAGATGCGTGGCTCTTCACCATGAGCCCGGTCTTGCTGTCTATCCAGAACGTTACCCTCTGGTCTGTCACGGACAGCAGGCTGCGGTCGTTTGGCGACATGCCTAGCGAAACCATCTGCTGGACCGTGAGGTTGCTGTAGTCAAGGGCATACGATATCTTCTGGGTATCGAAGCCCCCCACCTTCTCGCCGGCCATGCCCGAGTCCAGCCTGATTGCGCCCGCCGCGATGAGCTTCCTGGTGTCGTCCTTCTGGTTAAGGTAGGCAAGCGGGGTCGGCCGGAGTATCTTCAGGCTGGACGCGATGTCCGCCATGTCGCTTTGGTTGCCGGAAAGCGCGCATTTCGCCTCCTTCTTGTATTCAAGGCACACCATGTCCGTGGAGTTGTCCTTCCCGAAAAATCCGTACATCTTCCCGAAGGCCCCCTGCACGCCGACATAGCTGAGGCTCCCGTTCCTGATGATGGTGTAATTGTTTTGCGCCCCGTTGTCGTTGGCAATGTACCTGAGCGAATAGTCAGCCAGCCCTGCCCCCTTGTCGAAGCTGGCAAGCAGCAGCCTTGCCTCCGGAGTGGCAAGCGGGGCCGTGCTGGCCGGCTCCGCCGGCGCAGATGGCGCGCCATTGAAAAAGCCCATGTAGTAGCCGGCCGCAGCAAGCGCGGCGACGATTACCACCGCGGCAAAAACAATGATTTTCGGGTCAGTTCCCTTTTTTGCATCCTTTGCGTCGTTTGCCATGTTCCCACCTTCCTCCCTTGAGGGAGTGTTCAAATTATAAGCGATTCGGTATTGTTCGCAGGCCCAGCCTTCGCAGCAGCTATCTCCCCGCAATTATTTTTATAATGTCCCCGTTCGCAAGCGTGTGCTCCGCGCCCACGCGCAGGTGGCGCCTGCAGTCCACCGCGCCTATGAACTTGTGCGCCAGGTCGGTATGCACCATCGCGGCGAGCTGCAATGCGGTGGTGCCTTTCGGCACAAGGTACGCGTCCGGAAGCACGTCCCCCTTGTTGTTCGTGAGCTTGTGCTCGTCCTCCACAGGGTAGACGATGATGCAATTCAGGTGCTGGTAAACGATATAATCGATTATCTGCTGCACGCCGCTGCCGCCATTCTCCGCAAGCACGCGCCTCATGGAAGACAGCGCCTCCGCCTGCTTGTCGTTCGGGGCCCCCCTGACCGTGAAATCGGCGTCCCCCGGCCGGTACTCCACCACGCCGGCGCGCTCGGCTTTCCGCAGGGCAAGCTCCACCGCCGCGCTGCACGGCATGGAATGCCTCCCCGACTCGCGCGATGCCCTCTCAAACCCGTCCCGCGCGCCTGCAACGTCAATCTTGTTGCATGCAACCACGATGGGCATCCTCATCTCCACCAGCTTCCTTGCAAGCCTTTTTGTCCCGTCCTCGTCCGGCAAGCCCGCTGCGACGTCGAGCCCGCACTCAAGCGCAGCCTTGTGCAGCATCGCCTCGCCAATCTTCAGGCCTGTAAGCGAGGCGGCAAGCCCTGCCGCGCCCTTCCCCTTTGCCCCCCGCGACATGATGTCGGAAAGCCAAAGCGCGATTTCCTCCTGCAGGAAGGCGACTTCCTCCGCCGGCGACGCGGAGTCACACGGGTTTCCCTGCAAGTCGGTTTTCCCGGTGGCGTCCACCACCTGGATGAGCACGTCCGCCTCGCGTATGCTGTCCAAAAACTTGTTGCCCAGCCCCTTTCCCGCATGCGCATCCGGCACCAGCCCGGGCACGTCTATCATCCCGACGGGCACAAGGCGCACGCCGCCG
Organism: Candidatus Micrarchaeia archaeon; assembly: GCA_041671345.1. Lineage (GTDB taxonomy): Archaea > Micrarchaeota > Micrarchaeia > Anstonellales > Anstonellaceae > UBA10161. The sequence continues at coordinate 2,358 of JBAZBT010000069.1, read as the reverse complement.
ACGCACTTGCTGTTCTTCGGGCTGCACGAGGGCAGGCCAAGCTCCGCATGCGGGCAGGGCGCGCGCACATAGGTCACGCCCCGGTTCGGGGTGATTGTGGTGAAGGGATAGTTCGCAATCTGCGCGTCCACCAGCGTGGCTGCCGCAAAGAAAGTGCTTTTGCCCTTGTTGGGCGCCCCCACCACGCCGATAAGCATATTTGGGTGTTTGGAACGCAAACCCTTAAAACCCGTCCATGCCGACTATTGGCATGGCACTTGGCGGGGCAAAAAAGACGCTTTCCTCCCTCATCGGCAATCCGTCCGCCATCGCGGCGGCAAGGGCGTGGGCGAGCGGCTGGCAGGGCGGGAAACGGCAGCCCCCGCTCCTGGTCACAGGCTCCACGGGCACGGGAAAGACCGCGCTTGCGCACGCGATTGCAGGCGAATTCGGCTGGGAGCTCTTCGAGTTCAACGCGTCGGACTTCAGGAACGAGGAGAACGTCGCCTCATTGCTTTCGCACTCCGCGACGTCGTCTTCCCTGTTCGGCGGCACGCGCCTCATCCTGATAGCCGACGCCGATTCGCTTTCCGGCACGGCCGACCGGGGCGGCGCGGGCGCAATAGCCAAGGTGCTGGCATCGGCGCGCCAGCCGGTCATCCTGACCGCCTCCGACTATTACGACAGGAAGCTCTCATCGATAAAAACGCACTGCCAGCCGCTCGAGCTCCGCCGCTCGCACGTGTCCACCATCGCGAAGTTCCTGAAGCAGGAGGCCGCCTCGCACGGCATCCCCCTGGCCGAGGGCGACGCCGAGAAAATCGCGCAGGCGGCGTCAGGCGACATCCGCGCGGCGCTCAATGACCTGCGCGCGCACAACACGTCCGCAAGCCGCGACCGCGAGAAAAACATCTTCGACGTCATGCGCGACATCTTCAAGGCGGAAAAATACGCCGACGCGCGCAAGGCGGCGTTCTCGTCGGGCGTGGACCACGACACGCTCAAGCTCTGGATTGCGCAAAACCTTCCCGATGCCTGCCCTGCCCCGTTTGACTTATCGGAAGCATACAACAAGCTCTCGCGCGCCGACATGTTCGACGGCAGGATAAAGCGCACGCAATACTGGGGCTACCTCCGCTATTCATCCGACCTGATGACCGCCGGCGTCGCGCTTTCAAAATCATCGCCGGCCCAGCAGCACGGCTATGTGCCATTCGCCTACCCCGACTACATCCGTGCCATGGGCTCCTCGAAATCCGCGCGCACGCTGCGAAAGGGCGCGCTTTCCAAAATCGCGCGCATGTGCCACTGCTCCGTGGCGCAGGCCGGCGGCTACCTGCCGCTTTTCGAGGCGGTTGCAAAGAAGGAGGAAGGCGCATTCGGCGGGCTTTTTGACGAGGACGAGCTAGCATTTATAATGAAGAAGCCTGCGAAGAAGGCAGCAGCAAAGAAAAAGGCAGACAAGGAGTAGTGCCGCCATGCTTGAGCCAACCGCAAAAGAATCCGCCCTGTTCACGGAAACCGACGTAGCACTTGCGCAAAAGTTCCGCGAGGCTGGATTCGGGCTGCACAAGGACGGCGAGCTTCTCCTCTCGCCTCTCGAAGCGGGCTATCTTGCGAAAATAGGCAAGTCGAAATTCGCGCAAGGCACGCTCGCCTCATTCATCGCCGCGCAGAAGAAGCGCGACAAAGCCTTCCCCTTCGCGCTTTCAGTGTACTTCATCATCCGCCAGACCGGCAGGATGGTCGCCCCGTTCGAGAAAACAACGCAATACTTCCGCGCCTACGCTCCGGGCGTGGGGCGCACCGAGAACCGCCCCTCCCAGCTGGTCTGCCTGCTTCCGGGCAAAGCCCCGTCCGCAAAGCAGCTGGTGGAGCAGGTGAAAATCGCGCACCTCTCGCGCCTCGAGCTGATAATCGCGTGCGGGGATGAGAAGGAGCCGCACTTCTACAAGCTCTCGGCGTTCAACTTCTAATGCCTGCCAAACCCCCACATTCACTTCTTTCTCTTCTTGAATTTATCAAATAACAAAAGCGCCAAAAATACAACCAGCCACAGTACAAGCCCGATGATAGAGAGTGCCGGCATTGTGATTAGCACCCCCCACATGTTATTTCCGCACATGCAAAAATGGTGATATTGGCACTCGGTGCTGTCATCTCCGCTGCCGCATAACATCTCATAAGTCACAAAATGGCCGGCTATGAGTGATACAACAAATATCGCAACCAGCGCAACGGGTATCCAATATTTCTTGGCAATCACGTGCATCACTCTTTCTTTTCCGGGTACAGGTATTCCCTGTTCTCCTGAAACTTCTTTTTCCCGTACCACAAAATCTCGAGCTTCTCGCGCGAAATCTTCAGGTACTCCCTGTC
>JBAZBT010000068.1:0-5970 GCA_041671345.1 Candidatus Micrarchaeia archaeon | reverse complement strand
CGAGGGCACAATCTGATAAGAGGCTAAACCCTTATTAAGTTTAGGCACCCACGGTTTTCCCACGTGTGGTGTGGAAGATGTCATCAAGCTCGGTTGCGCGAATTGACGGGAAGGGAAGGCTCATCGTGCCTGCCGCCTACCGCGAGGTTCTGAACCTCAAGGAAAACTCAAACGTGCTCCTGTCGCTTGACACCTCCAAGAACGTGCTTACCCTGCTCCCGTTCGCCTCGGCAGGCGACGAGCTTTATAGGATAACCGTGCTGCTCTCGGACGCGCCAGGCTCGCTGTCGCGCCTGCTTTTGCTTCTTGCGAAAAGCGGGGTGGACCTTGTCCAGTCCGAGTCCATCGCCTCCGACAGGGGCAGAAGCGCAGAGTGGCGCGCCACCGTGGACCTGTCCAAGTGCAAGGCAAAGCCTGCGGCGGTAAAGGAGCTTCTTTTGAGGGAAAAGGTCGCAGTGCACGCGGAAATCGCGCAGGTCTGACCAGGTAGTGTTATAGGAAGCTTTAAAATATGGTATTCTAACAGCTAATCAGGTGGGAATATGAAAAGAAATGCAAAACCGGCGATGATTGTGGCGGCTGAAATCCGCGAGCCCGAGGCTGACAGGATACGCAACGCCATCAGGAACAGGCGCCCCAGAAGCGACGACCTGACCATACAGAAGATAGCGGGCCTCATCAGCAAGGCGAGGCGCGACCCGGAGATGAGGATGGTGCACGTCGTAAACGGGCTGGACCTTCTTGCCGGCGTCCCGGATGCAAATGAAAGAGTCGACCTGGCCATGAAGCTGAAGGACGAGGCAAAGAGGGGCCTGTCCAACCCTGAAAGCGCGCATTACATGCTTGCGGTGCAGGCGGTCAAGATTTGCGACGAAGTCATCTATCCGCGAATAAATGTGGATGAAACCATCCGGTACGCCCAGAGCTGACCGAAGCCCCTCCTTTTCCTTTTTTGCGCCTGTTTTTTTCCGCCCCTACCCGTGGTTTTATAAACCCTTCGCCCACTAAGATGGGAAAGTGGGAAAGAGGTGGGAATATGATTGCACAAACGAAAACAAATGTTAACATTGGCGCGGCCAAGGCGCTTGCGCGGAAGATGAGGGAGCCTGCCGCAAAGGACAGGATAGGCTTTGCAAGGGAAGGGCTTGCCATCCTTTCGCAGGTGGAGCCGGCGAATGGCGAGGCGAAGATGGTGGCCCGGGCTGCAAACAGGCTGGCAAACGCCCTGGGGGCGGATTATGCCACGCCCAAGGGCATGGAGGCCGCATCGGTCGCCACTGCGCTTCGCGCGCTTGCCAGGGGCGCCATGCCGTTCGGCAGCGCGCTTTACGCGCCGAAGGTGGACTCGATTTGCCTGTCCTAGCCCGTTTCTTTTTTTCCCGCTTTTTCCATGGGGGCGCAAGCCCGGCGTGAAAGCCGCGGCAGGCCGCGCCATTATTCTTATAGGAATAAAACTGCCAAGCTTTATTATAAACCGCCCTTCCGCCCAATGCATTGGGGGATGGCATGGCAACAAAGATATTCTCTTCAGAGTCGGTGACGGAAGGGCACCCGGACAAGATATGCGACGCGGTGTCCGACGCCATACTGGACGCGATACTCAAGGACGACCCGAACGGGCGCGTGGCAATCGAAACGCTGGTCACCACAGGAAGCGTGCATGTCGCAGGCGAGGTCACCACCAAGACCTACGTCGACATACAGAAAATAGTTAGGGACACCGTGCGCGACATCGGCTACACCAACCCGGAATACGGGCTTGACTGCCAGGACTGCGGGGTGTGGACGTCCATCCACGCGCAGTCGCACGACATCGCGGTCGGGGTGGACGCGGACAGGCACGAGCAGGGCGCCGGGGACCAGGGCATGATGTTCGGGTATGCCTGCGACGAGACGCCGCAGCTCATGCCCCTTCCCATAATGCTTGCGCACGCGATAACCATGAAGCTGGCGGAGGTCAGGAAGAAGAAAGTGCTGCCGTGGGTGCGCCCGGACGGCAAGAGCCAGGTGTCGGTGGAATACGTGGATGGCGTGCCGACGCGCGCAGTTACCGTGGTGGTCGCAGCGCAGCACGACCCCGGGATTGCAAGGGAAAAAATAGAGCAGGAAATAACCGAGAAGGTGGTCAAGCCCGCCTGCGGCAAGTGGCTCACGCCTGATACGAAATATTTCGTGAACGGGACAGGGGTGTTCATAACGGGAGGGCCGGAGGGGGACACGGGCGTCACGGGCAGGAAGATAATCGTGGACACCTACGGCGGCATGGGAAGGCACGGCGGCGGCTGCTTCTCTGGGAAAGACCCGTCGAAAGTGGACAGGTCCGGCGCATACATGGCGCGCTACATCGCAAAAAACGTGGTTGCCGCAGGCCTTGCGAAGCGCTGCGAGGTGCAGATTTCATACTGCATAGGGGTTGCAAAACCCACATCGGTCTACATAGACACGTTCGGGACAGGAGCGGTGCCTGACGAGAAGATTGCCGAGCTTGTGGAGAAGAACTTCGGATTGAAGCCCGCTGAAATAATTTCGCACCTGCAGCTCCTGCGCCCCATATACAGGAAAACCTCGGCGTACGGGCATTTCGGCAGGGAAGAGCCGGAGTTCACCTGGGAAAAGACGGACAAGGCGGCGGAGCTTAGGAAGCAGGCTGGAATCTAGGCACTCCCGCCCCACGCTTAGCATTAAAATACCATCGCAGCAGATGCAGCACTGAGGGGTGTGGAGATGACGGACAGCGATTGGATGAACGACCGTTCGGAAAGCTTCAAGGGAATTGTTGCCGGGAGAAACGAGGCAATGCTGTATTCCTATTTTTTCAACCAGGGCAGGTCAGGATATGCCATGATAAACGCAATGCATGAATGCGTGAAAGAGGGCTGGGGGGAAGGCCTGAAAATGCTGGTTGCCGCCAACGGAAACTCAGCAATGCACTGTTATTTGGACGCCATCATACTTAGGGAACTTGAAGGGGCGATGGCACAGGTAAAAATCGTGAAGGAAGCGGTTGCCATGATTGGCAGCGAAGCGCGCAGTGCCGAAGAGATGCATGCCCTTCTCGTGGGCAAGAAAACCTCTGTTTTGCTGCAGCGGCTCATCCTGGACAGGTGCATCGAGGCAGGCTGGGCCGAGCCGCTTGCTCTTCTTATTGAAAGAACAAGGACAATCTACCACGACCACCGCAACGGCTTGCCAAGCGATTGCACGTACTATTCCGTCCATGAAAAGGCGACCGAGGGCCTGAAGGCAATTGCGCTGAGGCTGCGGGCGCTTGATGAGAAAGGCAAAGTGGCGGAAGTCGTCAGGCAGAACCCGGCTGCGCGGGCTGCGGCGCAGCCAACGCCGCAGGCGCGCAGGATAGGCTAGGCTTTTTTCTTCCCGGACAGGGCGAATATCGACCTGCCGCATTTCTTCTTGGCATCCAGCTCGGCGTTCACGTAGTCAAGCACCAGCTTCTTTATGCGCGCGTATTCCTCGCGCGGGAGCTGCTTGTTCAGGACTGCAAAGCGCAGGCCCTTGGCGTTGCTGCAGAGTATGCACTCCTCGCATCCTTCCAGATTGTGCGAGAAGTAGCAGTTGCTGCAGTTCGTGCAGTTGTCAAGCTCGAAGCAGCGCTTGCACACCGTGATGTCGCAGCTTTTCACGCAGAACTCCGAGTCGAGCTGGCGCAATGAGCAGCCGAAAATGTACTTGGACTGGATGACGCCGTCGCAGCATGCGGAGCGCTGCGAGGTGGTGGTGTCCCAGGAGGAATAGACCTCGCTGGAATCGATGACTTGCGAGACCTCGACGTAATCGCGGCACTGCCCGTCCACAAAGTCAAGCGTGGACACGGCGTTTTTGGAAACTATCGCCTCCAGCTTTTCAAGAGGCAATGAGAGGTCAGCGTCTGCGATGACCGGCTTGTCCTGGCGCATTGCCTCGTCAAGCGTGCAGAGCCAGCTTGGCGGGATTTCCTTCACAAGTGGCCATCCCGAGTTGAAAGCCCAGGTGCCGAACCTGCCTTTCACTTTCATTATCGGCATGGTGCGCTCCTGAAGGTAGGGGACAAAATCGGCAATGGGCGCCCGTTCCTTGCCAAGCACTATCTTCATTGTGTCGGTGAATGCCTTGTCCACTGCCTTGGGGGCTGGAAGGGTGGGGATGAACTTTATGTCCCCCTCGCTGTCCTTTTCCTTTGCCGCCATCCTTGCGATGTCCGATGTCGAGCGCGCGCGGCCTTTTTTCTCAAGCTCGTCGGCAATCTCGCCAGTCAGTTTTTGCTTGAGCGAGAGGTATTTGTCTTTCGGAAGCTCGATGTTGCCTATCACATGCCTCTTGCCGCGCAGGTTGTAGCCGAAAATCACGTCGGCGCAGTTGGTGCAGTTGAAGGAATAATACATGTCGGAGGAGTGCGTGATGTAGAAGGACTCGAACAGCCTGTTCACGTTTATGCCCTCATGGCAGCGCATGGAGTAGTTTATCTTGGGGAAGGCGGGAATGCCGAAAACGCATTCCGATTCGCGCACATAGGAGAGGTAGGCGCCCTTTTTCACATTGCGCACGTTGTGGGAATGGTAGACGTCTATGCAGTTGAGGGCGTTGTCCACATAGTCGGTATTGGCATTCTTGCCGAAAACCTTGTTGCCGCAGTATGCCGTGTTCTCTTCTGCTGCGCGGAAAAGCGAGTCAATGTCCTTTATATCGTTGGGGCTGAATTTCGAGGCTGGAAGCGAAGGGATTTCGCCAGGGGACACGAAGCGCGCGCTTTTTGGGTAAAGCTTGTTGGAGAGAAAGACGCTATTGCCCGAAATGCCGCTTTTTGCTATCAGGTAGGGAGCCATCGCCTCCTTGAGGTAAGGCTCGAATTTCATCAATCCGCCCACGTCCCTGCCGAAAAGCAGCTTGCACAGGCCACGCCAGGCGGTGTCTATTGGAGCGATGTTGAATTTTTCCATTATAATCCCATCCCATATGCCCGCAAGCCTTTTAGCCGGTTTCGGTGCGCCAGGCGGCATTCTTTTAACCCTATCGCCCCTTAACCTCGCACTGAAGGATACAAGGTGAACGATTATGCTGAAGAACTGTGTTACATGCGGAAAGCAGACCAAGGAGTACTCGGAGTTCCCGTGCGCGTCGTGCGGCGAGAAGATTGTGCGCTGCAGGCACTGCAGGCAGATTTCGCTCCCATACGCGTGCAAGGCATGCGGGAAGAACGGGCCGTAAGCGCGCAAAGCCGCCTTTTAGCGTTTTAGAGGTGTTAATATGGGACAGGTAGCAGTCGTAATGAAGATTATGCCTGAAGACATGGCACAATTCGACAAGCTCAAGAAGGACGCCGTGGAGGCGCTCAAGCCATACAAGATGGAGGAGCAGCCAGTGGCGTTCGGAATAGTCGCGCTCTCGCTCACATTCGTTGTCGAGGACGGCGTGGGCGGCTCGGACGCACTTGAGGCGAAGGCGAACAAGATTGCCAATGTCGCAAGCGTGGAAATCGTGTCCGTCGACAGGCTGTAGTTCTTTCTTTTTCAAGTTTTTGCTTTCTGCTTTTTATTTTCAGCTTTTGCTATGGCTTTTTATTCTGCAATGTACCTATAGTTACATGCACATGCCAGGGGCAACCTCATGATAATTTATTTTTACGACCTCAAGACGAAACTCAAGGACTACAACAGGATAAAGCGCATGTTCTACTACGACCTGAAGAAAAGCCGCCTTTCCACCTACCCCACGAAGACAAAGTCGGTAATCATCGTGGACGACACCGGCGAGGCGATGGCAGACCGCTTTTTCCTGCGCCACAGGAAGCATATCGAGTGCTACAAGGCGAGATGCACAAGCATCGAGGAGATATTCTGAGCGCCTGGCGCAAGGGGGCAGGCTTGCCGCAAGGAGATATTTTAACATTTCAGATGCAAATTGGTCCGGGAGGCTTGCATGATAACCGCGCTTACGCTTGAGAATTGGAAATCCCACTCTTCATCTTCCTTCAGC
>JBAZBT010000067.1:0-5990 GCA_041671345.1 Candidatus Micrarchaeia archaeon | reverse complement strand
AGGCAAAGACCGCGGTGTTCACGCTGTTCGTCTTCCTCCAGCTTGCAAACTCGCTCAACTGCCGCTCGGGCAAGCACTCGGTGTTCACGCGCTTTTTCGGCAACCCGTACCTGTTCGCGGCCATCATCGCCTCGGCTGGGATGCAGCTTGCCATCGTCTACCTTGCGCCCCTCGAGGGCATCTTCGGGACGGTCGCCCTCGACGTTTCCGACCTTGCGCTCCTGGCGGGCGCCTCCGCGCTGCTGATAGCTGTGGAGGAAATAAAGAAGAAGTTCCTTCCCAGGACGACGACGTACTAGGCGCTTGCCTGCGCGCGGGCCCTTACTTTTTTTCCATTCCCGCAAGGAAAGCGCGCGCCCTCCCCATTATCCTCTTCCCGCCCAACGGCACCACGACCGCGCCCTCGTTCGGCTGCCCGTAGATGAGCGTCCCCTTCGTTGCATGCGCCATCACCAGGAGCGCGGACAAGTCGTCCTCGCCGACCACCAGCACGGCGCCCTTCCCTTCCCCAAGCACGCGCGCCAATGCGATCTCAAGCTCGTCGGACACCGTGCCCGGCGCCGAGAGCACCACGAAAGCGGTTTTTGCGTGCGGGGCGAGCTTTTCCTTCATCCCGCGCGGTATTTCCGCGCGCTTTATCTTGAAGTCGAAAATAAGTATGTCCGGCGCAATGCCGCCGTCGATAAGGTCGGATGCGCACTGGTCGCCCACGCTGATGAGGGGGCGGGCGCCTTTCCGGCAGGCGTCCATCGCCGCGCTTCCGCTGTAGACTCTGCCAAACGGCTTCCTTACCTCGCCGCGCATCCTTTCAGGGAGAACCAGCATGGGATTACTCCAGCACCCTGGCCGTGCCGTCCGGCTTCCCCACCACGGCCGCAACATTTCTCGAGGTGAAAATCCCGTTGTCCACCACGCCCGGCAGCCGCATCAGGTCCTGCTCGAGCTTTTTGGGGTCGGCTATTTTCGGGAAAGCCGCGTGCAGGATGAAGTTCCCGTTGTCGGAGACGAACTTCTTGCCCCCGTCCGTCCTGGTGGGGGCGGATGCCGCGCCCAGCCCGACGATCTCGCGCCTCACGTGCTCCTCCGCCATGGGTATTATCTCGACGGGCACGGTGCCGGACAGCTCCTTGACGAGCTTGTTCTCGCCGACCATCACGTAAAAGCGGCGCGCGCGGTAGTCGACAATCTTTTCGCGCACCAGCGCGCCGCCAAGGCCCTTTATCAGGTTGAGCTGCAAGTCGACCTGGTCCGCGCCGTCGAATGCGGCATCGAGGGAGTCCACGCTGGCGAATTCCACGACTTCCAGCCCCAGCTTCCTTGCCTGCTCCCCGGATGCGCGCGAGGTGGCGACGCACGACAGGTCCATGCCCTCCTCCTTGTTTTTCTTTCCCAATAAATCGATGAATATCCCGGATGTCGAGCCCGTGCCGAGCCCCACGGACATCCCCTGCTTCACGAACGAGAGCGCCTTTGCGGCGCACGCAAGCTTTGAGTTGTCTGCCATGGCGGGAAATAAGCCGCGAGCATTTTTATTCCTGCCTTCCCCTCAGATGGCGCGCAATATGTCCGCCTTGGTGATGATGCCCGCCACTTCCCCCTTTTCCATCACAAGGACCGCGGGGTGGTGGCGCAGGAGCGATGCCACTGACGATATGGGGGTGGACGGGAGCACGTTCGGGAACGCCTCGTCCATCACCTCTGAAACGCGCACCTTTGCAATATCCTTCTTTTCCGAAAAGCAGGCAAGGATGGACGCCTCGGTGAGGCTCCCGACCGCGCGCCCCCTCTCCATCACGGGGAGCTGGGAAATCGAGAGCTTCCTCATCGATGCGGATGCCGAGTGGAGCGTGTCGGAGGGCAATACGGACCTTATGCCCGTGTGCATTATCTCGCGCGCGGTCCTCTCGCCTGACAACGACGCGCGCTCCAACGCCTCCATTATCGCCTTTATCTTGGAGTACGCCGCATCCACGCTGCCAGCCTCCACCTTTGCCACCAATGACTGGGAAACGCCCGCCATTTTTGCAAGCCGGTGCTGCGTGATTCCGAGCTTCCGCCTCTCGGCGCCTATGAATGCCGCCTCTTCCATGGCTGGAATAATCCGAAATAGCTTTTATTCCTATGCGAATGCCGGCTCGGGCAGCGGGCAGTTCCCGGCCAGGGGCCGCCCCTTCCCGAGCGCCTCCTCGTAAAGCTGGCGCCTGCCTTCCTTCTTGAGCCCGGACACGAACTTCTCGAATGCGCCTGCGTTGAGCGCCACCAGGCGCGACGCCGTGAAAAGCGTGAACGTGACCCCGTTCAACACCGTGGTGGGCTCTTTCTTTGCGCCGCAGTTCCTCTGGTAGAATGATTGGCAGCGCAGGAAGAGTATGGCGTTTTTCCTCTCATCCCCTTTCACTGCAGTGGTTACGTTTGCCATTTTCACACCTCGTTTTTCCCGGTGCGCTTTTTCTGTTAATTCCTCCTTTATATATATTGCTGAAATCTTTATTCCTAACAGAATAATAACAAGGTTCCCGAAAGCACGAAAAGCGGGCTAATCTTTTTTTTGCCCGAAAAAATCAAGCAGCGACAGCTCGCGCTCAATGGCACCCAGCCGCATTTTAATGTAAAAAAGCCCGTTGTACGCCCCGGCGGCGCCTTCCTTCGGGATTTTCTCCCCAATGCCGGAAAGTTCCGCTCTTATTTTTTCCAGCTTCTCTTTCGCCTTCTCGCCGGGGCCGGCGTTTATCGTTTCCGCTTTTTGGCAAATGCCCCTCAAAGTGCCGGCAATCTCGTCTTTCAATGCGTTGAAATACCTGCCGCGCTGCAAAGCCATTTTTACCATGCAAATTCTCCCAAGCACACATTATTGGCAGAACGTATTTTAATGCATGCTCGGGCTGCAATTTTTGGCACGGCTGAGCATTTGAAAATAATTATGCCAAGGGTGTGATTTGAACACACGACTTCCAGATTTCTCCGGGTGCTGGTTTCAGGGAACAGTCCCCCTGCAGTTGCCTTTGTATATCATCGCGCGCGGACGCGCGCTCATCACTCATCGATTTCCCGCCTGCGATATGCAGTTGGGTTCTATGAGTCTGGCACTCTAACCAAGCTGAGTTACCTTGGCACGGGGCTAATTAGATGAGGAAGGATTAAAAATGGGGTTTAGCCTTCGGGCTATGGGAAATAGGGTGGGAGCGGCAGGTAGTAGCCTGCCTTCTGTTTCAGACGGCATTGGACTGAGCGGCACAAAGGCCTTGCACCGCGCACGTCGTGCATAAAGCGAAGCTTTTGCACGCCCGAGTTGTGCTGTTGCACAACTCAGGTATCCATACACGGGCCGTTTCACCAATTCTCGCGCGTCTCCTTTCGTCATCTTCATCCGCGCGGAAAAGTTTCGTTTCTGTTCCCGATTCCCCCTTAAGGGGATAGGACTCTTGCGGTGGGCAGAGCTTCCTCCGTCGGCGCGTCTCGCGCCTTGGTTGGCCGTCCTTCCGCCGCTCCCGCTACCGTTCCTGTTGCGACTGAATAAAAAGCTTCCGCCCGCGCGCCGCCTTCCTTGCCAGCTAGTCGCCGCTGCCCTTGTTCAGCCTGGAAAGCAATACGAAGACCATGGCCGCCGAAACAAGGCCTGCCGCGTAGGGCACCCATATCTCGTCCAGCCCGGCGCGCGTGTCGTTCCACACATACGCTATCGCATAGCCCACGCCAAGCGCCACCAGTATCTTGGCAAAGCTTATCAGGGCCCTCATCTTGTCGGATGCCATGCGCCAATTTTTCCGCCAAGGATTAAAAGCCTGCCTTCAAACGCCTTCCCGGAAGTAAGGGGCCGGAAAAAAATGAAATGTCCTTTTTGCCCTGGGCAAAAAGTATTGCCATTTTCGCCTGGCGAAAATGTCGATGGACTCGGGGGGTCGACAGCTTCACAGGAAGCTGGCGAGATTTTGAGCCCGAGCTCAAAATGGACTCGGGGGGATTCGAACCCCCAGCCTCCTGCATGCCATGCAGGCGCGCTACCGTTGCGCCACAAGCCCATGATGAAAACCATCAGGTTTTCGTCAGATGTTGTGCCCGCAGGCACAACAAAGAGGGCAAAATTCCGAAGAATTTTGCCGCCCTTAAAAAAAAACAAACTAAGCGGGCGAAATGTACACGACCGAGTCCCCGCGCAGCAGCACTGTCCCGATGCCGCGCTTCACCTCGCCATTCGCCAGCTCTTCCGCCTTCTCAAGCACGATGTTCATGTGGATGTCGTATGAGACCATGAGCCCGCGGATGTCCCGCCCGCCCTTCAGCCCCACGACCACGTTGTTGTTGAGCGCTGCATTCAATATGTCAAACGGCCTTTTTTCTGTCATGAACCCCACCTCCATAAAAATTAAATAGGGTGGCTTTTTTCGGGCGCGAAACGTTTTAAACATGCTCAGTCCGATTCCATGCGGTGGGCTGGTGGATTCTTTCACGCAAAAAGAGCAGGATATCCTTTCGCAGTTCTGCACCAGCACCACCTCCGACGTCTTCTGCCTGATGAACCTGCCTGAGGCTGTGAAAGGCGCGCTTTTCTCCCGCTACTCCCGCTCCTCAAAATCGCTGCGCCGCGTGCTTCTGGACGAATTCATCCTGAACCCGGAATCGGGCTTTGACGCCATCGTTGGGGAAATGAAAAACAGGGGCGAGTCGCAGATAGTCGCCACGAAAAAGGCGGAGGACTTCTACGACAGGGTGCTTGTGGGCTACGGCGATGATTCCGTGGCGGAATTGGGCGGCGCGCACCTTGCCGCGGAGAACATCTCCAATCTGGCGACAAAATTCATGCAGGACGCGAGAATCGGCATTTCCCCCCTTGAAAAGTCCACGCGCTATGTCTATTTCGACCAGAAGGAGAACGGGAAATACCGCTACCTGCGCGAGGAAAGGATAATGTCCTCCCGCTTTGCCGAGCGATACGTGCAGGCGTGCGACCTGCTGTTTGACACTTACGCATCGCTCATCCCAAAGCTCGCAAAAATCGAGGAGGAGAAAAACCCGCGCGCCTCCGACGTGAGCGAGCGCGCGTACGCCTCCACCATCCGCGCAAAGGTGTGCGACCTGCTGCGCGGCATATTGCCCGCATCCACGCTCACAAACGCCGGCTTTTACGGCAACGGGCGCGCATTTGAGTACCTTCTTGCAAAAATGTACGCCTCGCAGCTTTCAGAAATGCGCGCAATCGCGCCTCAGGCGCAGTCCGAGCTTGGCAAAGTCATCCCCTCGTTCGTGAAGCGCGCAAACGACAAATACGGCAAGGAGATGCAGGGCTACATGAATGAGAACAGAAATCAGATTGCGGCAATCGCGGCAAAGCACGCAGGCGGGGCAAAGGACGACGTTTCGCACACCACGCTTGCCGACTTTGACCCGGACGCCGAGGACAAGGTCCTATCAGCCATACTCTTCCCGCAGCTCCACTGCCCCTATGAAGATGCGCAGGCAATCGCCAAGCGCATGCCGCAGCAGGAGCGCGAAGCGCTCATCAAAGCCTACATCGGCGGCCGCGCAAACAGGCGCCAAAAGCCGGGCCGGGCGTTTGAGAACGCATTCTACACCTTCTGCGTAACAGGGAACTTCGGCATGTACCGCGACCTGCACAGGCACAGGATACTGACGCAGGAGCGCCAGCTCCTCACCACGCGCCACGGCTTTGACATGCCGCAGGAACTCATTGACGCCGGCTTTGACAAGCAAATTTCAGGCGCGCTTGCGCCTGCAGACGCGCTTTTCCGCGAGATGGAGGCGGAAATGCCCTATGAAGCGCAGTACGTCGTTCCGCTTGGCTTCCGCATGCGCTGGTACATCAAGATGAACCTGCGCGAGGCATACCACTTCTGCGAGCTTCGCTCCATGCGCCAGGGGCACATAGACTACCGCCGCGTGGCGCAGGACATGCACAGGCTCCTGCAAAAGACGCACCCTCTCCTTGCGTCGGGCATGAAGTTCGTGGACTACTCGGAATACGCGCTTGAGAG
>JBAZBT010000066.1:0-6061 GCA_041671345.1 Candidatus Micrarchaeia archaeon | reverse complement strand
TGCCAAGGCTGGAGATGCGCCCGTTCTTCACTGCTTCGAAAGGCATGGGATTGGCTGGTTCTCTCGACGACCCTCTTTTGAGGAAGGTAATGCTGGCTGTCCTGAATCTGAGCAAGAGCGGCTCGCTTTATGTTGAATGGGCACTCACAAGAATTGGAAATGATGTGCGCCTTTTTGCGCTGCAGATAGCAGAGCCGATAGGGCTTCTTCCGGGGACTCCGACCTGGATGCACAATATGCTTCGCAAATACCAAGGCTTGGCAACTGAAGCCAGGATTCAGGGCTGCGACAGCATAGATGAAACCGCGGATTACGGGCGGCTCAAGAAGAAGTATGGGGAAGCATTGGAAAAGCCGGAAACGCTTGCTGTAAGCTTTGATGCTGTTGGGGAAGGAAGCCGAGAGTATGGCATCCTGATTTGGAAGCCGGACATATTGAAACGGATGGGGCTGACAAAAAAGCCGGCAATTGTTGCATACGAGAGCAGTATTGATTGCAATACCCCGCAGGTCCTGGACATCCTCAGCAGAAGGAAAAACCGCGATGCGCTATTTGAAATTTCAAGGGGCGATAAAAACTCCTCACTCGCAGGGCATGTGGGCGAACGGATGGATATGGGCGGCTTGCTGGGAATGGGAAGAGGGACGGTGATAGAGCACAGGCTCCGGGAAATGGTGGAAGCCGCAGGCTTGGAATGGAGCAGCCATGGGATGCGGATATTCGGCAAGTTTTCCATCAAAACAAGCGAAAAGGAGCCTTTCGCCGCACTCGAGGCGCATTCGGTCAGCGGCGTTGAATATATTTACGGCTAGTTTTTGGGAAAGCGCGCAACATTCCGATACGCATTAAAAGCTCGCGCGCGAATTTGCCTTCATGGGATGCAGACCAAGCTACCAGGGCACGCGCCTCATCATGGACTGCCCGACCTGCGGGCTCGGGCTTGCCACGCCGCAGTGCATAAACTCGCACCTCAGGGTCACCTCGGCGCTTCCGAAGCTCTGGAAGACCATGAGGTACGAGGAGGAAATAATGGTGGAGCTCAACGAGGACAAGACCGCCATCATCTACGAATACGACGCGCTCATACGGCAGGTCGAGGGGATAATGCTCAACCAGAAGACATATGGGAAGCCGGAGGACGAGCATTACCTGCAGAGGAAGAAGCTCCTGAAGGACTTTTACGAATACATGTTCATGAACCCGCTGGTGGCGGAGCAGGTGATACGGGGCTACAACGAGCCGTATCCGCAGAAGGCGGTGTTCGTGGAAGGCTACAGGAACTTCCACGCGTGGATGAACGGGATACTAGACGCCTACACGAAGTCGTCGATGTACGTGCTTTGCAAGAAAACCGGCGACATGCGCGCCGCGTTCCTTGTGCTCCTCGGGCTCAAGTCGCTCCTTTTCATGCAGAATTTCATGCTCACCGTGCCCAAGGATGCCGTCCTGATAGACGCGCCCGAGGCGAACTATGAGCTGGGGCATGGGCTGAAGGTGAGGATATACGACGTTCCCGGCGGCGAGGCGCACGTCTACACCATCGAGAACCCCGTGGTGGAGGGAATGCCCGCCAAGCTCCAGGAAATGCTGCGCGTCGCGATACAGGAGGGCCTCAAGGAAATCAACCAGATGGTGGACTACGGCACGATTTTCGACGACAAGAGCAGGGAATTCGCCCAGCAGTTCATAGACCGCGCCGGGCTTGAGAAGGTGGAAATCACCCAGGAGCAGGCGATTGCCATGGGGCGCGAAGCCGCGTCATGGACAGTGGGGCTTGGCTCGCCAATCGAG
Organism: Candidatus Micrarchaeia archaeon; assembly: GCA_041671345.1. Classification (GTDB taxonomy): domain Archaea; phylum Micrarchaeota; class Micrarchaeia; order Anstonellales; family Anstonellaceae; genus UBA10161. Next base: position 4,270 of record JBAZBT010000066.1, on the reverse strand, counting down.
AACATGGCGCTGGACCAGGACAATATAACCGACATTTACATTGACAGCGAGAACTCGCCTTTGTACATTGAGCACGCGAAGTACGGGCTTTGCCACACGCTTTGGCGCTACAACAGGGAAATGCTCGAGCACGCGTTCAAGAACATGGTGGCGTCCACCATGGGCACGAGGAAATTCGACAAGAACTCGCCGGTAATAGACGTGGTGCTCACAAGGCTCGCCATGAGGTGCCACCTGCAGCAGCCGCCGGCGACTTTCAGGGACCTGCAGGCTGCGCTGCGCATAATGCGCGACAAGCCTTTCACGTACCCGATGTACCTGAAGCTCAATTCCATGTCGCCGTTCTTCGCAGGCTATGACGACGTGATGGTGGGACTGGGCTGCTCGGAGGCGGTGCTTGGCCTCAAGGGAGTGGGAAAGACCGCGTTCACGTCCGCGAAGATCGCTGCAATCGGCACCAAGAAAAGGATATTGCCGATTGAGGACATCGAGGAAATACCCGTCAAGGCATACAGGAAAAAGGGATTCCACATAGGCGCGGTGCAGGTGCAGTCGTCCGACAGGGACGAGGTGGGCACCACGGAGCTTGACTTGGTATCCATGACGAATGCCGCGCTCCGCATGGGGGATGCGTGCGTCATCATCAACGAAATCCGCTCGCGCACCGCCATCCAGGGAGTAATCAACATGCTCAACACCCAGCCCGGCATTTTCCTGCTTTACAACCTCCACGCCCAGTCGCTGAAGGACGTGCAGGACAGGCTGGAGACCGTGTTCGGCATACCCGCGGCGTCCATGTTTTCCACTGACAGGTATTCGTTCCTGAAGAAAATACGCTTCGGCAGGAAGACGCGCGTGTACAGGATGCTTGGCTTCCAGTACGAAACGGACATCAAGGAGCATAAGTTCGTGCAGACTTTCGACCTGGAGCGCGGGGAAGGCATTGACGACACGAATCTGCGCTGCCTGTTCCTGACCGAGCCCGCGGCAAACGCCAAGTCGCTCTCCGACGCTGACCTGGGCAAGATTGCGAAGAATTTGAAGCTGGATTTCGTGCCCCCGGCGCTTGAGAGGCGGAGCGACGAGACGGGCATCTCGCCCAAGCAGTACGTGATGGAGGCGTTCCTGAAGGGGAAGCTCTATTCGCAGGTGTATGAGGCGTCCGAGAAAAGCAAGCATCCGCAGTTTTTGGAGCTTGACTTCGTGCTGAAGTGCACCACCGCGGCGAACAATCTGCTCAAGCGGGTGCAGAAGGAAGGCATAGACTGGGCAAAGGTGGACAAGGAATGGTGCAAGACTTTCGATGCCCTGGCCAAGCAGGAGCTGTCGGAGGCGTCCGCGGATGAGGAGGAGACGGGCACCAAGGACGCGAAGAAGGCGTAGAATCCGCAGGTGCAACGCATTTTTCCCCAGGAAGCTACTTTCTCATTCTTCAATATTGCCCGATAGCGAGATAGTGATAGATAATTAAACATTTTACAGCAGAATATGCCCATGCCTCCAAGCGCACCAAAGGCACCCTCCGAGCCGGATTGGGAAATGCTTCGGCAGAAAAGACCCGCCTTCAGCGAGGAGCATATCGGCGAGATAGACGCGCTTTCCGCGCGATACCTGGATGCGGATGCCGTGGTGTTTTCTGAAGGAGATGCCATCGCAAACATCCGCCTTCTTTGGCAAATGTCAAAAAAACCCCGCACGAAAATCTCAAAAAAGCATGCAAAGGAAGTGGAAAAGATAGTGCTGTCTGTTTTTAGCAAGCACATTCTCGGAAGCGGGGGGCACGGGGCCCAAAAATCTCCGCAAAAAGACCACCCCAACAAATTCAAGCCCGGCAGCGATGAACTCGACTCGTCGAATCGTGCAAAAAATATCTTATCAAGATGGCAGGATTTTCGGGAAAGACGACGGTATTTTCGAGAAGGTAAATCCTACCTGTCCAAATCCGAGAAAACGGCAGACAAGGAAAAGAAGCGCGAATATTGCCTCAAAGCCGCGGAATGCTTTGAAAAATCCAGCAGCAACTGGCAAGCAGGGCACGCGTATAATATGGCTGCCGAATATTCCGAAAGCCTGGAAGACCAGGAGCTTTATTCTGCCAAAGGCGGCCATTTTTATGTAAAGGCTGGCGACTACGACTCGGCGGGCGGCTCGTATCAAAGGGCGGGGAATGCCGCAAAGGATGCCAAAAAGGACAGCTCAGTTTACGAGGCATATTATGCAAAGGCAGAGGAAAATAATGCCAAGTATGGAGACATAGCATTCAAGAAAGGAGATATGCAAGGGGCGTTAAACGGATACCATTATGCAGCATATAATGCGAAAGACCGGGGCAAGAAGGCAGAGTACTGCTTGAAAATGGCTGAAATTGCAGAGAAACGAGAGGGTTGGGGCGAGACGGCAATGATTCATTATGGGGAGGTTGCGGCATACATCCCAAGCGACGAGAAATCGGAGTTTTACCTGGCAAAAGCAAAGGAATTCGCCAGCATGGACAGTCATCGCGGGTATGTGTCTGAAAAATGCGGAGTGGATAGGGAATGCTCCAATCAGCAAAAGGAAAAGCTATTCGTTGACGCTGCGGCGGAATACCGGAAAGCAAAAGACCCGGAGCGGACCGGGCATGCGCTTGAAAATGCCGCAAAAGCCGCCACTGATGACGGGAAACAGGCCATCTACCTCATGGAAGCGGCAGAATGCTACAAAACAGTCGACAGGCCCGACCTTGAGGCAGTGGCGCTAATCTCGCTTGTCGCTGCCACCGCCGATGCCCGGGAAAAGGAAGCCTGCAGGGAAAGGGCGGATGTTTGCATGATGAAGGCAGAGGCAAAATACAAGAATACCCGCCTGGAAAGCCTGCTTAGCTGGATGTACCTGGTAATCGGCTTTAAAGCAGATGACAGCAGCAGGTCAAGCGAATACTTTGTGAAGCTTGCCGAAAACTGCGATAACGACAGGGACAGGTGCATGGCATACGGCGAGGCTGTAAAGAAGGCCACGGACAGCGAAACAAAGCTCGCATGCTATCGCGGGCTTGCCTTGGCCGCGGCAAATATGAATGACCACGAGCTTGCCGGCTTTGGATACGGGGAAATCGGAAAGCTGGCGCCAGACAGCAAAAGGAAGGCATACTACTCGGTCCTGTCTGCGAAGCATTACCTGAAACAGAACGCAACCGTGAGGGCGGCGTGCGCGTATTTCAATGCGGCACAGCACTCGGAAAAGGCGGGGGACGCCCGGAAATACTCTGAGCTGGCGCAGGGATTGGTATCGAAGGCCGTGCAAGAAACCCTAGGCGCAAAACATGATGAAAAGAAGCAGGAAGAGGCGCTGCAGATGATTTACGCACAGGCGCACGTGGCAACCGCCGACCCAAGGCTGAAAGAGCATTATTATTCAAAATTCCTGGAAATAGGCAAGACCCGGAAAATGGATGCCGAACTGGATGATTATCGAAACAATCTCGCACAGTTTTTCGAGGCCCTTGCCTCTGAAACGGAAGACAACTCAGCGCGATCGGAATATTTTGCCGAAGCGGGCAGGAACTACTATAACCTGAAAATGCCGAATAAGGCGGTTGAATGCTACCGGCTGGCAGTGGAAACCTGCGAGGACAAATCAAAAAAGCTGTCCTACGAGCTTCTCCTGGATTCCATCTCGGGCAAAGCAACGAATCTGAACTAGCTGCGTTATCCCATCCTCATTTCGGGAAAAGCGCTTGCCTGCGAAGCAGGTGGGTGTTCCTGCCCCATCTTCACTCCATTTTATCAGGTAATATCAGGTGCTCGGAAGCCATTCTGCGGCAGGGCGCGCGCTTATTCCGCATCCCCGCCGCCGGCAAGCCACCTTTCGTATTCCTTGTGGTCGCCGACAAAGTAGAAGCGCCTTATTTTCCTGTCCTCGAACGATTTATAGCAAATCCGATAATTCTCGTCGATGTTTTCCTTGAAGTATGGGAGGCCGAAGCGCGCGTGCTCGGAGGGCAGCCCTGTGAGAATTTGCTTTATCTTTTTCATCGCGCGAATCTTGATGGAATTGTCAAGCTTGCCGAAGCGCGCTTTCCAGTTTTTTGCATATTCATCGGAATATTCAGTCGTCGAGATATTTGGCATATTTACCCAACGCCTCCTTCCTGTTCAGGGGTTTTTGCCCTTTCTTTTCCATCTCGCGGTCTTCGGCATCCATGCGCTCCTTGAGCCGCATTGTTTCAAGGTATTCGTCGATTTTCACCAGCCCGAATTTTTCATTCACGGCGTAGGTGCACATGCGCAGC
>JBAZBT010000065.1:0-6178 GCA_041671345.1 Candidatus Micrarchaeia archaeon | reverse complement strand
CTTGCATACTGGCGCACAACTACAGGCCGATGTCCGCATACGATGTCATCTCCGACAACCTCGCGCGCGGCCTGCACACGCTCCTCCTGCTCGACATAGACGAAAAGCTCGGGCCCATGAAGCCCTCTGCCGCGGCGGATGTCCTCCTCAAGATGGAGCATGAAGGCAAGAAGAAACTTTTCACGCCCCAGACAAAGCTTGTGCTCCTCAAGGGCATGGGCTGGGGCGGGCCAACAAAAAAATACTGCGCGCTCTCCGAGCTTGCCGCATGCGACGCAAAAGAGGGGCCTGCAGTGGTAATAATGCCCGCCAAGCTGCATTTCCTCGAAGAAGAGTTCCTCGCCTCGCTATAGCTTCAGCTCGCTTTTCATCCTATGGTGCCTGTCCCACGCGGCTTTTGTGCGCTCTTGCCTGTTAAAGCCGCCCTCTATGCGCCCATCCAGCTTTTCATCATAGGCGGCCGCCAGGTCGTTCAGCTTGCCCACTTCAGGGCTCCTGAAAAATTCAGCGCTCACCAGCGTTGCGTCCCTGATGCCCTGGGGCAGCAGGCTCTGGGCCCGCTCCGGCTCCCCTTTCAGGGCTTTGCCAAAAGCATCCTTCACTATCGCGATTGCCTCCCTGGAATCATTGATGAACGGGAATTCGAACGTGTAGCACGGCTTTCCCTCCCTGATGTAAATCTCGATGGTGGGCGAGCGCGACGGCATCAGCTTGTCCCTGACTTCCTGGATGTACCTGTGCGGCTTGCCAATCAGGTTATACCCGTCGGAGAAGCTCCAGATTGCCTGCGCAGGCACGAACCTGTGCCTCTCCCATGCCTTCTCATCCGCCGAATTTTCCTGCAGGTCGCTAAGCAGGCTTTCAAACACATGCCAGTTCAGCTTGCTCCAGCCGGTATCCAGCTGCCAGTCCAGCTTGAGCAGCCTCTTGTCGAATTTCATGCGCTTTATGCCGGGGTCCCTGATGGAGTTTATCTCGGTGCTGTTGGCTTTGGTGTCCCCCGCCTTGGCAAAGGCCGAGCCCATGCGCGCATGCGCCATGCGGAGGTGCTCCTTGTAGAGCCTTTCATAAAGCGCGGGGTTGACAAGATATTCGGAATTGATTTTCTGCTTGCGCGTGTCATGCCGCACATCCTCCGATATCACAATCCCGTAGCGCCAGTAGCTGCCCCTTATGTAGCCCAGGATTTCCTCCTCGCCAGTGTATTCCGCCATCCTGCACTGCCCTTCCTTTTTCACAAACGCCCTGAATTTCGCCGTGGGCATCTTGGGGTCCATCGCGTCCTCGAGGATGTCGTGGAGCAGCGCGGAAACCACCATTTTGACGGGCGCGCCAAGCGCCGCCACGAACAATGCCGCGCGCAACGGATGGGTCATCCATTCATTCCCGCTGTCCCGCTGCATGCCCTCGTATGACAGGTGCAGTATCTGGAATGTCTGGAGCAGCATGGCATACTCCACCATCCTCTCGTCGCCGATGAATCTCCCGGTCTTTTTGTCCCGAAGCACCCAATCATTCACAAGCACCGGCTCCGAAGGGAAGTTCCCGCCGCTTAAGCCGCCATCCCCAAACCCGCAGTAGCGCAGGATGAGGTTGCACAAAACCCCCGTGTCATAAATATCCAGCTTTGAATTGAGCTTCCTGGACAGGGCCTTGGGCATTTTCGGCGTAATGTGCCCCAGCGTGATTTTCCTGCTCTGGTTCATCGCGCCAATCACGCCCTGCATGCCGTGCGGCCTGTCCGGCGGGAGCTGGCTCGAGTAGAATGGAGGCGACCTGGCTGCATCCCCCCTGCCGGGGGCAAACCCCTGCTTGCCATTGTAAAGTTGCTGCATTTGATGGAACACCCTAGGGATTGTAATTGTAGTGGAATCCCCGGACTCCACTGCTGAAAAATTTCTTTGGAAATTTTTCACTTTCGCGCGTGGAAAATCATTCCACGCACCATCTTTAATCTACACATTATGCTTCTATTGCATTCTCTTAATAACCCTTGCGAAACAGGCGTGCGTAGGCGGGCGGGAGGAGGGGCGAACCGGCGCCGTTGGCGGGGCTTTGGGCGGCACAAGAAGGAATAAAAGCGCGCGGCGCGCATTCATCGCATGGACCTCTCGCTTCCCGCCATCCTGATGGCTTTCGTCCCGCTTTTCGTGGTGATGGACCCGTTCTCATCCGTGCCGGTTTTCCTGTCCCTCACCAGGAGCTTCAAGCCATCCGCGCGGCAGGAGGCTGCAAAAGTCGCGGCGCTCGTGGCAACCGGCGTGCTTGTCGGTTTCCTGGCCTTCGGCCCGCCCGTCCTTTCGGTGATGGGCATAAGGATGGAAAGCTTCGAGATAGGCGGCGGCATACTGATGCTGCTCATCGCAATCTCGTTCGCGCTTGGCATGGAGTACGGCGACAAGCAAAAGGCGTCGGTGGAGGCTGTCATCATCGGCGTGCCGCTCCTGTCAGGCCCCGGCACCATGCTCACCGCGGTGCTGCTTTCCCACTCGATTGGCTTTTGGAACGTGCTTGCCGCGGGGCTGCTCTCCTGCCTTGCAAGCTATGCCATCCTTCTCCTCTCATCGCGCGTCTACCGCATCATCGGGAAGAACGGCCTTGAGATACTCTCGCGCGTCTCAGGCGTGCTCCTTGCGGCGTTCGCGGTGGAGTACATAAGGAAAGGATTCGGGCTGTGAGTGCGCGCAGCCAGATTCCATAAGGATACGATTTCGGGCTGTGAACGTGCGCAAGCGGGAAAGGGGCATCGGTTTAGGTTCCGCAAAGCATGCGCAGCGCGTCTCTAATGCCCGGCGCAAATCCCATTATCGCGACCACCAGAAGCACGAGCGCGAGGTCGGACTTTTCCATTTTTTCCTTCCTCAGGAAGTAGACTATCGCCCCCGCAAGCGCGATTTTCACCAGGAAGAAAAGGAAAAAGCCAAGCGGGGTGGCAGTGCCTATGCCTGAGGAGAGCACGTGCTGCTCGAAGTAGTCCCTCCCGGTTTCCTTTGCAAAGATGTCTATCACGACAAATGTCGCCGCGCCGTCGAGGGCCTGGCCCCCTATGGCCAGCTTTTCATAGATTGTCAGCTTCAGCTTTCCCGCCTTCTCAAGCAGGAAAAACGCGGCAAGCGCGCCGGCGCCTGCAATGGCGAGCGTGAGCAGCAGGTACCACCAGTGCGACATGAAAGGCAGCAGCAGGAGCGCGATGGGCAGCCAGAGCAAAAAGCCGGCGTATGCGGCAAACATGTCTTGCTTCATCACTCCTGCAATTGCAATCGAGAGCAGGAAGAGCGCGGCAGTGACCAGGTAAATCCCCGGCGTCACGGTGAGGAAGCCGTACCTGAAGATGCCCGACGCATGGAGCGCCATGTAAAGCGGGGCAAGGGGGCTTGCCGAAATTGCCATCCCCGCGACCGCGCCAGAATCGGACAGGTCGGTGAGCACGCGGCAGGTGGAGCCGAAAAGCACGAATGCCGCCACCGCATAAAGGAAGCCCTTGCCTGCAAAATCGTATTTCCTGCCGGACATGAAGCGCCAGATGAGGTAAAGCGCGCCAATCGCAATCGCGGCGTACGCCAGCGTGTTTATGGCGTTGTAGCCAGTCCGCTCCACAATGGGCGAAATGAAATAGTCCTCAAGCACTCCCATGGCATCCGTTTGCAGCACAAACGTTTTATGCATTGCCTGCCAACCCGTGGCGGTGGTGCAATGGCAAGCGCAGTTCAGGCATTCTCGGAAGCATTCTCGTCCTACCGCGCATTGGCGGTGGAATATGCCGTCTATTCCGTGGTGTTCATGCTCGCCAGCATGGCGCTTTCGTTCGTCACCGCGGTCTGCCTTGGCATTTTCGGCATAGTCTCGCTCGGGAGCGTGGCAAACGTCTTTGCCTCCGACGGAAGCATAGGGGTTGCCGCGGTCGGGCTCGGTGTTTCCCTGGTTGCGCTCTTCCTCGGCTTCCTGGCTGTGCTTTGGATATCATCGGGGCTTCAAGGCGCCTACCTCTCCACGCTCAACGGCTTCATCTCCAAGCGCGGCCAGTCCCTTGGCGCATTTTTCCTCTCGGCGCCCAGGTTCGCGACCAACATAATGCTGATTTCCATAATCTGCGGGGTGCTGGTGGGGGTCCCGCTGGTGTTTGTGGTGGCAGCCGCCTCCCAGCTCGGGGAGATATTCTCCATTTTCGCGCTCCTTCTCATCCTTCTCTACGCGGCGGTTGCGGCGTTCCTTCTCGTGTTTGCCGTCCCTGCCTCGGTGGTGGACGGCAAGGGGCCGATAAGCGCAATGAGGCTGTCGGCCGCCGCAGCCTTCCGCAGCCCCCTGCCGGTCTTCGCCTATTTCGTGATTGCCCTGGCTCTTGCCATCCCTGCCGTTGTGCCCGTCTTCAACCTGCTCTACGTCCCGCTTTTTTACCTGCCATTGTCGATGTCCGCGCTCCTGCGGCTGTACCGCTCCATCCATTAGCCCTCGGCGATGCGCGCCCATCCGGCGGGCTTAAGCCCTGCCCCCATTCTCCCGCCGGCCCAAACCCCTGCCGGCTATTTTAAATCCCTTTTCTTCAAATTCCCTCTTAGTGGGCCCGTAGCTCAGCTGGTTAGAGCGGCATTGGGAGAGTCGCGAAAGCAGCTCCCCCGACGCACGTCTTATATGACACGCTCTCGCAAAAATGTCGTGCCAGGCACGGCAATTCGCCAGTTCCTCCGGAACAGACGATTGTGTCTTGGAAAGCTGTAGGTCACGAGTTCGAAAGATTTTGCGCCGCGCAAAAATTTGCCGGCTCGAATCGCCGACAATCTCGTCGGGCCCACTTATTTTCCCTCTCCTTACGTTCGTTTTTATTAATTCTCAGTGCAAACCTTTCCCATGGCGCAGCAGATGGGCATCCGCGAGATAGTCTACGAAAGGATAGGCATACTCCTCACGCTTGCGGAAAAAGCGCTGCGCGAAGGCGACGAGAAGCATGCCAAGCGCTACGTCTTCCTCGCGCGCAAGCTCTCCACGCGCTACAACTGCCGCCTCGCAAAGAAGGACAGGGTGCGCTTCTGCAAGTCCTGCGGCATGCCGCGCATCATCGGCAAGAACACGCGCGTCCGCTTAAGGAAGCGCACGCGCACGGCGGAGTATGCCTGCTCGTGCGGGAAGGCGATGGGGTTTAAATATTAAAAGTGATAAAATAAGGAAAAGAGGGTGAAAAGATGTTTGTGTTCCAGCTTGCGTTCCAAACCAACGCAGAAAAAGCCAATGCCATTCCGAACAATGCAACTCCTGATAAAAAAAATGCGCAAACTACATTATCAACTCCTGAGGCAATTGTTGCAATGTCTCAATCATTCAGAAATAGCGATCTTGGCATTCAAATGAGGCAGGCGGCAATCTCGCAGGGCCTTTCTGGCAAGGAACTCGACAACCGTTTATCATACTACTCTAACATGGTGGGGTATATCATCGTCAACGAAATGAAGCAAAAAAACATTTCCCTGGACTCCGAGCTAACTCCTAGCGCCATGGCCGTATGCGAAAAAGGTGTTGAACAAGCTTTGTGCATCCGTCTTGCCCAATCTGACAAATATGTCGAGCTCTTCATCAATGATATAAAATCCGGCAAAGCCGACCTATCAACAAGCTATATGGTTGGTCTGCTATATCGTGCTTTTTCTGATGGCACAGAACAGCTTTCAAAACCTGGCGAGGCAACTAAAATCCTCAAGCGCCACGGAGTAGCTACCAACGACGTACAAACCTTCCTAAAGAGTCTGCCCGATATTTTTGCAAATTTCATCTCGAGAAAAATGAAAGAGAGTGGGGGTCTAGATGCCGCGTTCAATGCTGCAAACGAACGAAAAAACCTCGATACCATCTCCCAGATGCAGGAAAATGCCGAATTTACGGGCAGAATCACCAAGGAAAAACAAGATGAATGGAATGACCGCCGCGGCGGCTTTGCCTGATGCGGAGCCGGGAGTGCCGGGATATGGTTTTATATACCCATCCCGCCGTATAAGACGGCTTTTCCGAAGCGAAGAGAGGCTGAGTTTCGCCTTCTGTCTGGCTTTCCGGAAGCGCAAAGGATGGCTGCGCGTGCGCGGCAAAAGCGGGAAAGTTTCAATGTTCCTAGATGAGGTGTTCGAATGGTGACGGTTTACGACGTAGTGCCAAATAAATTGGTTGCAAAGACGGCTGCCAAGCTCGAGGGCAT
>JBAZBT010000064.1:0-6286 GCA_041671345.1 Candidatus Micrarchaeia archaeon | reverse complement strand
CCGACCAGTTCACCACCAGGCAGGATGCCGTTGCCGAGGCTTACCGGAACGACGTGCCGGTCCTCATGCACCTCATGAAGATGCAGAACAAGGAGATAGGCTATTCGGTGCTGAACGCGCCGCAGATGGCCTACGTGAACCCGATTTGGTTCGGGCTCGGGCGGAAGATTTACAAGACCGCCATCAGCCACACGCCGGGCATGGAGGCGTTCACCTCCACGTTCCACGAGCCCGTGTGGAAGCTGCCAGGGCAGAGCATGGTGGAGCGCCAGATGGCGCGCAGGCGCGGCGAGCTTCCGGCTGGCACGCTGGACGAAGACTACCGCAAGGTCATATACGGCAGCGGCATTGCAACGGAGGCCGTATTGGGCGAGGCCGAGAAGAGCAGCGGCTTCTTCAAGCGGGTGCGCGATTCCGCCCTGAGGTTCAGGCTGGAGACCAAGCCGGGCGGGAAGACTTCCAAGAAGTACCAGAAGGCGCAAGTCGAGATGCTGGCAGGGGATTAGCAGCTGCAAGGCTGGAGAGGGATGGCATGGCAAAAATACCGTTTTCCGCATTCACCATCGTGCTTTGCTGCGCGCTCATGGCTCTTTCCGGCTGCGTGCTCAAGGACCAGCAGGGGGGAGACATCAAAATAGACGACAGGTTCTCGGCAAAGCCGCTCGTGGTGGCAAAATACCTGGCAGAGAAGAAGGACCTCATCTGCAAGGAGCTTGACGATGCCAAGCCGTGCTACTGCTTCACGTGCAAGAACAGCACCGAGCTGAAAATCCCGCTGCTTTCACGCAGCTACGACCACACGCTGGTGGGCGGCACGTGCGGCGCATACAAGTGCAACCAGAACGACTATGTGGAATATGTGGACAAGCTCAGCGATACCGAGATGCGCTCCTTCATGCTTGGAAGCGGGCAGTCATTTGTCTCGGGGGGCAACGCAGGGCTGTACTGCAACTACACGCTGCAGCTCGCCACCAAATGGATGAAGGGAAGCGAGGGCAAGCCCCCGTCCGTGCCGCTTGCAAGCCGCGCATATTGCTGGCTGGGGAGGGACATACTGCCGCTTTACATATACTACACCGGCGGCAAGGCCATCGACCCGGAAAGGACGGCAGGGATTGCGCAGGCGCTCAATGCCGCCGACGCAGGCCCCGCCATAATCACCACCGAGGCGGGTTGGGACGGCACGGATGCAGATGCCGTGGGCAAGGTGAAGAACCAGATAGAGGCCATGCAGACCTGCAAGAAATGCCTCAAGGTGCTTGCGGTGAAGCCCAACGACCACACCGCGCTTTACAGCATACTCGGAGTGCCGGGGAACATAGACCAGGCAGAGCTTGCCAAGGTGGACGCCATCGGCTTTGGCTTCCGCGCAAACGACTACCCGCACTGCGACATGGACCAGATAATATACGAGAACATCAACTTTTCGAGCTACATACTCCGGAAATACAACAAGCCCACCATCTGGCTATATGTGGGCGCAAGCGAGGGGGGCTCGAGCAACGGCGAGTGCACGTGGAGCGCCGAAAGGGTGAGCGCTTTCTACAAGGAGCTCATGGCGCGCACGGGCGACCTTGGGAGCGCAGGCGTGCTCGGCATGAGCCTGTACGAGTGGGTGGACAGGAGCGGCCCCATACCCTGCAACGATGCGCAGGGCTGCGACTTTGGCATGCTCGACGTGAACGGCACCCAGAAGCACCCCGAGCTCAACACCTGGTCGGACATGTGCCAGGAGGTGAACGTGAGAAGCCCTGAGAGGAAGCCGCTCATCTTCTCCAGGAACGGGCAGGGGGGCGGACTTTGCGATTCTGCCAAGCTCCAGAACAGCCAGGCGCTCATGCACAGCGGCCAGGAGATTGCAAGCGATTTGGGGCTGGCGACAGGCACCGTCCCAGCCACCAAGAAAATCAAGGACATGGGCTGCGGGGAGGCTTGCGTGTCCGGCGCCGCCATGACAAGGCCGGGGATATACGACAGCACGGGCAACGGCTTTTCCAAGGAGCACTGCAGCGTTTACCCCCTCATCGACGAATTTGCCGACGACTGGGACATCAGCGCGACATACATGAGGGCGACCATAGAGGCGGAAAGCGGCTTTGACCCTTATGCGATTTCCCTTGAGTGCAAGGACGAGGATTTCGCAGGCTGCAACACCGAGAAGTACACTTCGGCGCAGATATGCGAGCTTGCAGGCATGAAGGACGACCCGCTCTGCAAGAGGGACGTGTGCACCGGCACCAACCCGAACAACGGCAAGAAGCTCAAGCCCTGCGCGTTCGGGCTTTCGCAGTGCATCGATTACCCGGGCAAGGCGTACACCCCTGAAAACCCGTTCGTCCCGCCGGGAGGGGCGCTGCCTGTGATGAGGGACTACATAAAGACGTGCGGCGCGGAGAAATACAACCCGTTCAACCCGGGCATGAGCGCGTGCTGCGGGGCGAACGTGTTTGGCGAGGCGCTTGCCAGGGCAAGGGCGTACGTGTCCGCATACTGGCCATCGATAGACACCTCGGTGTGCGCAGGGGGGATTACTGCCGGCGAGAGGCCCTATGCGGAGTATATCATCGCATCAAACGCGTACAACGGCCAGGTGCTGCCTTCCATCCCGCTATTCATTTCGCAGAGGGGCTCGGACTGCTCGGGGGAGCAGAACTACATAAACTACATCCTGAGGACCTCCCCAAAGCCCAACCTTTACGGCGCGCGCGTGATGAGCAGGTACGCGTCCGCGGTGGAGGCGTGCGGCTCCGACTGCCCTGGGAAGTAAACCTGAGAGAGGGGGAAGAAAAAGCGGATCAGCGCAGCGGATGAAATGGGACAACCCGTGTAGCGCCCGCGCTGGCGGAAAGAAAAATAAAAAAGCCGGAGGGGGAAAACTTATTCGCCGGTCTTGGCGCGGGAAGACTCCCTCTCGCGCTCCAGCTCGATTATCTGGCGGTTCCTCACGATGTCCTTGGGGAAGTGGCGCCCGCGCATGAAGAAGTTCTTCTCGTATGTCTTTGCCTCGAACTTGGAGGCGATGATGTCCGCCGCCGCCTCCACGTCGAAATCCTTGCAGGAGAAGATGTCGAGCGAGACATAGTTCTTCTCGGGAAACGTGTGCATGCTGATGTGCGATTCAGCAATCAGCACGATTCCAGACACGCCCCAGTCCTCGGGCTTGAGGCCGGAGTACGAGAATGTGTAGGGGGGCATGATTTTGGTCATGCCTATCATCGAGGGCAGCTCGTCTAGGAAAGTGGAAACGAAATTGACGTCTTTTAGCTTCTTTTTGTTGCATCCGTACATGTCCATTGTCAAGTGGGGCCCAAACATTTGTTTCTTTTCCTCCCGTTCCCCGCGCAGGGGAAACTGGCTATTTTGATGGGGTTATTGCTTATAAACATTTGCAGCAGCGCAAGAAAAAGTCCATTTATAATCGCTTTTGGCACAAAAGTGGGCATCTATAACGCTCTTTTTCAGAAAAAGAGCCTTAATAGCTTCTTTTATTCAATTAGGCATGGTAATAAACGTTTTAGCCTGATTTGCCATTTCTATCCTTGATTTTTTCGAAAAAGGCACTCTAATGGCTGATTTAAGCGCAATCAGGCACATTATAACAGATTTATTTGTGTTCCGGGTGGAACAAAATTTTGCGGGGAAGCTGCGCGGAACTGCAAACCAATAAATACCAGGCGCACGAACAGACTGCATGGCAAGCTGCATAAAGTGCGGGGGGATGCTCGACGAATTCGACGCTGGCGGGGACATGATATGCCAGAACTGCGAGTCGGCAGCCGCCAGCGGGGCGGGCGGGAACGCGAACGTCCCGTGCCAGCGATGCGGCATGTACCTTCCTTCGCACGAGCTTCGCATGTGGAACTCCCGGCAATACTGCTCCTACTGCATCATGGACATACAGGATGAGGAGAAGAGGGGCAAGGCTGCCAGGGGGAGCGCAGGCGAGGAGGGCGGCAAGGCGCGCGGCATCTGCGAGAGGTGCGGGAGGGAGGCGGACACCCTTTACTCCGTGCAGGGGCGCAAGATGTGCTCAAGCTGCTATTCGGTGGGAAGCGGGGCAGGCGGCGCAGGCGCGCCATCGCTGTTCGGCCTGCTTGTTGAAAAGGTGGCGCTCGCGCTTGGCGTGAGGCAGAAGCCCAAGGTGATCCCGGCCCTCCCGCCAGGGAAAATCGGCGTCAGGGCGCCAAGCGAGAAGGAGGACAATGAGCGGCGGAGGAAAAGCACCGAGCGGTTCGACCTCAAGGAGAGGAGGATGATGGAAGAGGAGGAGGGCCAGCTGGGCACGGTGGAGCCGCTCTCGGAAGGGCGCAAGAGCGAGAAAAAGCCATCGCCCGAGGCAAGGAAAAAATTCTTCTCAAAGCTCGCAGGGGAAAGGAAAGATTAACGCCGTTCCATATTCTCTTTGTCTTGCTTGCAATCGGCGAGCAGCGGCATTTGCAGCCTCTTTATCGCCCGCTTGCAATCGGCGAGCAGCGGCATTTGCAGCCCATTTTCCGCCAGCAGCGCAGCCGCGCCTACAGCCTTTTTATTGTCCCGCTGGTGGACAGCGGCTCAAGCCGCGCAGGCTGCCCCTTCCACTCGGACAGGCACGCCATGCAAAGTATTGCCTCGTCGGTGCGCGAGCGCTCGCAGCGCAGGATGCCCGCGCCGGTTGCCGCCTCGTATTTCACCAGCTTGAAGGCGAGGGAGGAGACGCCGCTCTCGCCGAAAAACGAGAGGAAGTGCGAGTGCACAAGTTCCTTTGCATCCTGGTAAAGAGGCGGCTTGCCAGCTGCTGAGAGCGAAAACGAGATGTAGCGGCGCTTGAAGCGCTCTGTCGGCTTCATTTCCCCGCCTTCGCAGCCGAAAGCTGCGCCGGCCTTTCCGGCTTTTCGCCCCTGCCCGCAAGGCGCACGATGCTTTTCTTTGCCGCCTTCATTTCCACGTCGGTTGCGCCAAGCACCGCCGCGAACGCCGCAAGCTCGCGCGCGCTTCGCATATGCGAGCTGTCCTTTGCAAGGGTGGCAAATGCAAAGCCCGTTCCGCGCTTGCGGCAGGCCGCGAGAAGCAGGCGCATCTTTGAGATGATTATGCCCCTGCGGAAGCCGCGCTCGGCAAGCACGTCGGAAAATGAGAAGACGATTGCCCCGCCTGCGCGCGCAAGCTCGAGCAGGTCGCCGTCGTCAATTTCATAGGCAGCGGCATGCACAAGCGCGGATTTCTTCCTGCACACGCCCTTGGCGGCCGTGGCATTCGCTATGTCGAAAAAAAATGGAAGGGAGGAAACAGGCAGAGCCCGCCCTGCGCCCTCGCTTTCATTTGGCTCAAAGCGGACTATGTCCATTTCACTGCCCTATTTATTGCTTCCTGCCCTTCTTTCCTGCCGAGGTCAAGCCGCGGAAAGCCCTGCCCTTCGCATTCTGCAGGAGGGACTTGTCCGCCATGATTATCTCGTAGTACTTCTTCACGCCGTCCTGGCCCACCCAGTAGGAGTTGACCACTTCAAGGTTCCTAAAGGTGCGCGCGGCCTTCTCCTCGGCCTGGCGCTGGAGGGATTTCCCCGGGGAGAGATAAGCGACGTTTTTTGCAGGCTTCCTGCCGCCCCACGGGTGCGGCCTCTTGCGCGAGCCCCTGCCCACGGCGACCCGGGCCATGAAGATGCCTTCCTTTGCCTTGTACCCGAGCGAGCGTGCGCGGGAGAGGTTGGTCGGCCGCTCTATGCGGGCAACCGTGCCCTGCTTCCTCCACTCGGTAATCCTTTTGCGGAGTATCATGCTTCTCTCGTGATATTCCTGCTCAAAAGTCTCCTTGATATACTTGTACATTCCCATTTTATCACCGTTCTTTTTTTTGCCAGGCTTTGCGCCTGTCCTGCCGCAAATCCAGTTTGCAGCGGATGAAAAATCCCTGTTGGGGTTTTCCATGCCCATTCGCGTGACGAACCGCACATATTAGGCTACCTCGATTGTGCCCCAAAACCTATAAGAAGCTTGCGCCGGCGCAAGCAAAGGCGGCTAACTTGCCAGAAACGCCTTCTTGCGGCAGGCGGCAGCTGCGCCACTGGCAAGCAAGCGCGCTCAGCCCACCAGAAACGTCTTCTCCCTGTAGACAATGGTGTTGCCCACCACCGCGCGCTCGCCGATGGAAATCCGCGCCCCGCCATGGTGCTCCTCGAAGCTCCCTATCACCACTGCGCTCTTCCCGATGTTGTCAAGGAGCTTTTCCATTGGCGCCATGTCCTCCATGCAGAAGCGCGTCACCTGCGTGAACGGGAGCGACATTGATTCCTTGCCCGAGCGGAGCGTGA
>JBAZBT010000063.1:0-6304 GCA_041671345.1 Candidatus Micrarchaeia archaeon | reverse complement strand
TGTGCGGCAGGGAATCGTCCCGGCATCGTTCATAATCACGAGGTGCGGGTTCTACTACAGCAGGCAGGGCCCGCAAGGCGGCATCCCCTGCGACAAGCGGCTCTACATCGTGATGGTGCAGGACCCGTCGCGCGCAACCGAAGTCTCGTTCCTGAAGATGCTCTTCGACTCCGCGCTCATGGAGCAGATGTCAGTTTCGGCAAAGGAAATACAGAACGTGCAGGCAAAGGCGGCCGACCTCCGCAAGGAATTGCCCCTTGCAATCAGCGAGCTTTCCCGCACGAGGGACATCCTCGCCGACGAGGAGCAGGAGATTGCCGCGGTGAACAGTTCAATCAACCTGGGCGAGATAAACGCCACGAGGGCGGACATTGATTCGCTGATGGCGTTCATGGGGCAGGCAAGCGGCCAGAGCGCGTCCGCCATAAGCGAGCTGCAGGCCCTCAGGGAGAACATCTCAAGCGAGGAGCTGTCGCTGCAGGGCGATTTCGGCAGCTTCCGCGGGAAGCTGTACAGCATCCAGGCCGGGATAGCCGGCGCCGAAGCCAAGCGCAACGCCTACTCCTCAAAGCTGGCCTCGTATGAAGCCAGGCTGGCAAGGGCAATCTATTATGCCGAAAGCGCATACAGCTATGCGAATGCCGCATATGCTGCTGCGCCATCAGCTGCCACCGCGGGCGCCCTGGACCAGGTAACGGCCATGAGGAACGAGCTTTACTCCGCGCAAAGCGACCTGCAGTTGGCAAAGGCCGAGCTTGACTCGATAAATTTCGCCACCATGAAAAAGGAAACCGCGGATGCGACAACTTACGTGCTTTCCAGCCAGCAGAAAACAAGCAACGCCTCCTTCGCAGCGCGGGCGAAGATAGACTCGGCGGCCGCTTCATTGGGCCAGTTCTCGGCGGCCTCCCAGGAAATCCACGGCACCCTTTCCAAGGCGCGCAGCCGCACAAGCCAGATATACTCGTCCGCGGAGCAGGCGAAGGCCAGGCTGGGCGAGCTTAAGGCCGGCATGTCCGAGGCGGTGAGGAAAACATACCAGACGCAATCAAAGCTCTCGTCGTCAAACGCCCTGCTTGTGAAGTTCACCGCGATTTCGCCCGAGGACTTCATGCCTCCGAAAATCGAGGAGGGCAAGTTCGTGCGCTCGAAAAGCCAGCTCCTGTTCACCTTCCCGTTCCTGGTCATGGTGAACATCGCGCTCTTCGCGGTCCTTTTCCCGATAGTGATGACCTCCAAGCTCCAGGAGCACGGGGTGGAGGACAGGCTGCGCCAGGGCGGCGGGCAGCTCTCGTTCATCGTGGGCAGGTTTGCGGGCGACTATGCGATTGTCGCTTTCCAGACCATGCTGTTCTTCATGTTCGCGGTCGTGTTTTTCGGCGTGGTGCAGATATACACGTTCCAGATATTCCTCCAGATGGCGACCGTCCTGTTCGTCGCAATCCCGTTCACGGCGCTTGGCTTTTTGCTTTCGCGCATTGTGAAAAAAGTCGCGACCGGCCTGCTGCTCAGCCTCCTTCTCTTCATACCCATGGTCTTCCTTTCCGGCAAGCTCCTGCCGTTCAGCTTCATGGACCTCCCGATAAGGATAGTCGGGAGCATCCAGATGTTCACCGTGTCGCTCAACCTGCTCGAGCTTTCCTTCTTCAGGTGCAGCGCGGAATGGTGCGGGCCCGTAAACTACGCGGCAGGGATAATCTACCTGGGGGCGCTAACGTCCCTTTTCCTGGGGCTCTCGCTTGTGCTTTGGTTCCTAAGCTCCTCGCCTGGCAGGGCGCGGTTCGGGAAAACGCTTTCGGGCTGATTTTTCGCCAGCACGAAAAGGTGGGCATTCTCCTTGCCGGCGCAGGCAAAACGCTACTTTTATAACCTCTGAGGGCAAAATTGCCTTATGGTTTCCCTAAGCGCAGTGATTTGGAAAGAGGGCGGCGTGTTCATAGCCAAATGCCCGGAAGTCGGCACCATCAGCCAGGGCAAGACGATGGACGAGGCGCTGAAGAATCTTAGAGAGGCGACCGAGATTTATCTTGAAGAAGCCCCTATGAAGGAGCACTCGCGCCCCATCCTCACCACATTTGAGGTGTCAGGGTATGCCAACCCTGCTTAAGAAATCGTCCGGGAAGGAATGCGTGCGCATACTCTGCAACAAATTCGGCTTTTCAATGAAGCGGCAGAAGGGCAGCCACGTTGTCCTGGTGAAATGGGACAGCCCTGAAAAATTCGTCACCGTGGTGCCGCTCCATCATGAACTCAAGCTTGGCACCCTCAAAGGAATATTGGAGCTCGCCAAAGTAAGCGAGGAAAAATTTGCTGCATTCCAGTAATTCGGGCTTCAGCACGAAAAGATGAACACCAGCCCGTTCTCCTCTTTCTTGTCCATCCTCGCGTAGCCGTACCGCTCGAACTGCACGATGTCGCCAGCCGCAAGCTCGCGGCACGAGGCTTCGCAATATCCGCTGTCCTCAGACATGGAGTTTTCGCGGAAGTTGCCAGCCTCGTCGAGAAGGTCGCCTGCGACCTTTACCTTGCAGCTGACCGCGGACTCGAGCGGCACCCACTGTATCTTTTTCGCAGCCAAGCCCTCGTCGGCGTCGTATTTCGCGCGGACGATGCCGTCCGCTTTTTCGGTGACAACAAGATTGTAAAGCTCTTTCAGGCGGAATGTCTCGCCGACCGTTAGCGCGTCCGCATCCGTGCCTGCGATGTAGAATCCGCTTCCGGCTGCAATCTTCCTCTTGCCCATGCCGGCGTTTTTCGGATGATTCGCTATTTCCGCCTCCTTGGCAGGCGCGCCGTCCACCAGGAGTTTTGCTGGCGCGCGCACGAAATAGCGGCGCATGCTCCTCTCGTCCAAAAGCTTCCTGTTCTCGGCAAGGAGCGCGTCCCATGACGGCTCGGACTCCACTTTTGTCAAGCCGAACGAGAGCACGAATGTTTTCACCGCCTCGGGCAATATGCCCCTGCGCGCAAGCGCCGAAAGCGTGGGCAGGCGGGGGTCGTCCCAGCCTTCCACCTTCTTCTGCTCAATGAGGGGCGTGATGAGCCTTTTCGAAATCGGCGCGCCCGCAATCGAAAGGCGCGAGAACTCGATGAGCCGGGGCGGGCGAAGCTCGAGAATCCTGAGGATTGCGAAGTAAAGCTCGTTCCTCAGCTCGTATTCCTTTGTCCTCATCGCGTGCGTTATTCCCTCGGTGGAGTCCATTATGGGCGCAACAAAATCATACGATGGCCAGCACTTGTACTTTTCGCCCTGCCTGTAGTGCGGCGCAATGATTATCCTGAAAAGCGTGGGGTCGCGCATCACGGTGTTCTCCGAGTGCATGTCGCCGCGGAAGCGCACCACCGCGCTGCCCGCATCCATTTTGCCTTCGCGCATTTTCCTGAAAAGCGCCATGTTTTCCTGCGGCTCGCGGGCGGCGCAGTCGCAGAGCCTCTTTTCCTCGCGCCCCTTCTTCACCTGCTCCGCACTGCACGTGCAGACATATGCTTTGTACTTCACGAACATCTCGTCGCAGTACGTGTAGAAGTCGTCCATCCTGTCCGAGGTGTAGCTCTCGCCGGACCATTCTATGCCGAGCCACTGCAGGCCTTCCTTTATCGCATCCACGTATTCCTGCTTCTCTTTCTCCGGGTTGGTGTCGTCGAAGCGAAGGAGCATTTTCCCGCCCGAGTTGAGCGCGCCCTGGCAGTCAAGCCAAGCCGCCTTTGCATGCCCGATGTGCGGGTAGCCGGAAGGCTCTGGCGGGAAGCGCGTGAGCACGTGCCCCTGCACGGCGCCGGGAAGCTCAAGCGCCTTTTTCTCCTCCGCCTTCTTTTCCTCGTACTCGAACTCCTTCATTTCCTGCGCCACCTGCCCGTGCGTGAGGGAGTTGACGCGCTTTGCCTCCTCGTTGATGAGCTTCATCGCCGCCTTCATGTCGTTTTTCGCATCGGGGAATTCGCCTATCACCTTGCCCACTATCTTGCCCGGGATTGCAAGCTTGTAGTCATGCGCGTTTTTCAGCGCGTATTTGCGGATGGCCTCCTCAAGCGTTAGTTTTCCTGCCATGCGCTACTTATGTGAAGAAGATTATTAAGAATGCCGAACGCCAGGCCGCCTGAAGGAAGCGTGCTTGCGCCGGGCCCGGCTTAGAACTTCGATGAAACGGATTCTATGCTTTTTATTTCACGGAATCCGTTCTCCTTTTTCGGGCCGATGTCCAGGATTACCTTGTCGCCATTCTCCGCAGCCAGGGTTGCCCTGTAGCCGCCGCTTGTTTTCACAGCATCCATACCCACGAGTTTGACCTTTCCGCTTGCGATGCCCTCAAGCGCCTTGCGGCTCTTGTCCTGCTTCGTGTAAATGACCTCAAGGCCCACGTCCCCGATGAGAAGCTGCCCTGCAAGCGAATTGTCGGTGTAGGGGCCCATGCTGATGCCGAGCGGCTTTACAATCGCAAACCCCTGGAACTCGCCTGCGGGCTTGAGGATAAGCTGGCGCCCGCCCTCAAAATCGACGCGCATGGCGCCGTCCGGGTTCACCGCTATTTTTGCCTTTTCCCCGAGGTGGATGCCGCCGATGCTTTGAATGGCCCCGTCCTTGTTCTTGCTGCAAAGCCCGCTGCCGGAAAGCCCGTAGTACGGCTTTGCGTCGCCGAGAAGCGCGGGCATGCCCTTGAACGTAAGCGAAACCGAGCCGTCGGTGTAGGCTTCCATCCGGAGGCTCGCCTGCTTTTTTTCATCCTGAAGCTTTATGCCGTATGCCATGCCTGCACCTCTTGTTGCGCCCATGCCGGGGGCCATGGGGACAATATATGGAAAAGGCATTAATAAGCTGACGGAAATGCCGGGGGAGCAGGGCGGCTATTCGCCTCCTGACATGAACCGCGCGGTTTCCCTGTTCACGTGAACCAGCATCTGCTCGCCAATCGTGGTGGTCTTGATGGTGGACGGGTCCCCTTTCTGCAGGAGTATCTTTTCCACGCTGGTTTCGGTCTTCTTTATTATCTCCTCGTAGGAGCGCGGCTTTTTCCTTTTGGCCGCAGCCTCGGACATGAGGATGTCCAATATTGCGTTTGTCACCTGCCCGTATCCTGTTGACGAGTAGCCTATGAACGACAGGTCCGATAGCGGGTTTGCCTGCATGTAGTCGGGCACGCTGCCTGCGCTTCCGCAGTTCCCGGGAATGAAAAGCACCTTGGCGTCCGGGTTGTTCCCGAATATGGTGTATGGAACGTTGCCCTCCAGGCTGAATATGTGGCCCCTGAAAGTGAGGATGAGATGCGGGTCCTTTTCCAGCTCTTTCTCGATGAACCCGCGGACACGGTAGTCGTCTTCGCTCATGAAAAGGGTGACGCTTGCCCCCTGCGTCTCGAACGTCAATTGCCTCTGCTCGGCATCAAGCCCCGCCTTGCCCAGCGCCTTGCCATTCGCGCCGATTGCGCTGCCGCCGTAAGCAGCAAACCATTCCTTGGTCCATTGCCAGTGGCCGCCCCCCTGGCCATGCCAGGTGTCGTCCTTGTCAAACACCTGGATTATGCGCAGCTTGCCGTTCTTGCCGATGTATTTGCGCGGGTCGAACACGCACGCCTGCTCCACCTTGTCCAGGTTCCCGACGGCTTTGGCGAGGAATTCGATGGCGGCTGCCTTCCTTGCATCCGCGGCCCCGAGCCCCTCGCCCTTCCCGGCAGGGCGGGGCATTTCATCCTTGAGCATTTTGGCAAGCTTTGGGCCAAGCCCGGCATCCTGCAGGGCACGGAGGGAATTTGCAAGCAGGTAATAATATGTGGCGTCAAACCCGCTTTTCTTGAGCGGGGCGAAAAGCACGGGCATTATCGAGGCAAGCTCGCCCTTGCCGAAAAGGGAATTGGCGGTGCCTGAGAAGCGGTTGTAGTTTATGGACCTGAAAAGCAGGTTGAGCTCCTGCACGGAGCCGGAAAGGCCGTATCCCGCGACCACAGAGCTTATTTTCCCGCCTGGGAAATCGGCCTGGAGCCGGTCGAAAAGCAGGTTGTTGGACGACGGATAGAAAAAGACAGGGTCGGAGAGGAGCAGGGAAAGCACGTCGGTTTTTGAAAGCGAGGAGAGGTATGCCATTCTTTCCTTAACTTGGCGGGGCTCGTGCAGCTCGTCAAGCTTCCTTCCAAGCTCGACCGCGTAAGCCTTGCTGCTCTTCATCGCCACAAAAAAATCGTCATCGGGAAGCTTGCCTGACAGCCACTTCTGCGCAGCCGCCAGGTTTTTCCCCTCGCCAAGCGCGCTTCGGACAGTGTGGAAAAGGCTTTTGGCCTCATTCTTGATTTTGCTGATGGCGGCGACCGTTTTT
>JBAZBT010000062.1:0-6489 GCA_041671345.1 Candidatus Micrarchaeia archaeon | reverse complement strand
CCCCTTCCTTATGCGCAGGGTGTCTGACCTGCCACGGTCGGGCGGGGAGGTCTCCACCCGGGAGGTCCTGCGCGAGATACTCCCGTTCGGCGCCACGCTCACCATCGTGCAGACATTCTGGATACTGATTTCTTCCACCGACCGCGCGCTCCTCGGGTATTTCGGCAACCCCGCCTCGTCCATCGAGGTGGTGGCCGTCTACTCGATAGCCTCGCAGCTCGCGCTCACCATCATGGTCTTCCCGGGCGCATTCGGAAGCATCTTCCTCCCGGTGATTTCCAAGCTTGCCGGCAAGGACGACCACGGCGCCATGCGGAGCGTAATCCAGACCTCGCAGCGCTGGATACTTTTCGTGACCATCCCGATAGCGCTTGCCACCATGGCGTTTGCAGGCGAGATGCTCTCCGTCTTCTACGGAAGCCCATACCGCTCCGGCGCAAGCGCGATGTCCATCTTCATCCTCGGCCTCTTGTTTTCCACCATCGCATACCCCATTTCGCTCGCGCTTGCAGGCATGCGCCTGGTGCGCCTTGAGCTTTACGTTGCCATCGTGTGCGCCGTTGCGAACCTTGCGCTCAACATCCTCCTCATCCCGCAATTCGGGATGGAGGGCGCCTCGGCCGCCTCGGCGGCGGCATTCCTCCTCTCGGCCTGGATGTTTGAGCGCTATGGCAGGCAATACCTTGGCTACCGCACGCCAAGCGGCATCTACAAGCTGTTCGCGGCCGGCGCAGTGGCGTTTGCGGCAATCGTCCTCCTCAAGCCCCTCGCCGCGCTCATCGTGTCGTACGTGCCTGCCATCGGCGCCGGCGAGACGGCAGTCTACTCCGCAAAATTCGCATACCTCGCAGTGCTTGCCCTGATGGGCTGCATCGGGCTCGTGATATTCGGCGCGGTGGCGCTGCTGCTCCGCACATTCAAGCGCGAGGACATAGACCTGCTGCACTCGGCTGCGAAAAAATCCCGCATCCCGCTCCCGGCGATATCGATTGCCGAGAAAATAGCCATGATGGGCGTGGAGCCGGAGAAAGGCAAGAATTAGGGGGCCCATTGCACTGCAGGCGGGTGCCTGCGGCGGCTGGGGAAAAAATGCTCAAGGTGTTTCCATGGCGTTGTTTGGTACCAATGGCGTGCGCGCAAGGCTCGACCTGCTCACGCCCTCGCTTGCATTCGGCCTGTGCGCGTCATTTGCCGGCTGGAGCAGGGGGGCGGGGGCGGCCATTGCGCCAGGCCCAGCGCCGCCTGTGCGCACCGGCCCAAGGCCAGCAGTGCGCACCGGTCCCGGGATGATTGTGCTCGCGCGCGACATGCGCCTGACTTCCCCCATGCTGCACTCCGCCGCGGCGGCGGGCATAATGGCCGCCGGCAAGGACGTGCTGGACATAGGGCTTGCCTCGTCGCCTGTGGCCGAATTCACGCTTGCAAGCCAGAAGGCCGACGGCCTGGTGATAGTGACCGCCTCGCACAACGCGCCCGACTGGAATGCGCTGAAGTTCGTGGATGGAAAGGGCGTGGCGGTCAGCCGCGAGCGCGGCTTGCTCATCGAGCAGTCCGCGATTGCAAGGACCTACCCTTCCGCCGATTGGCAGTCCGTGGGGCGGGGCATCCCGCTCCCGTCCGCAGCCGCCATCCACGCAAAAGCGGCAATTGCCGGGGTGAAAGCTGCAAGGATAAGGAAGCGCAGGCTGCGCTTGGCGCTTGACTTTGGCAACGGCACCTCGGCGCTTTCCCGCGGGGTGTTCGCGTCGCTCGGCTGCGACGCCATCGCCATCAATGAAAATATCGACGGCAATTTCCCGGGCAGGCCGTCCGAGCCTTCCGAGGCAAACGTGCAGGGGCTTTGCCGGGCGGTGGTGCGCGAGGGCTGCGACCTTGGCGTTGCCTGGGACGGCGACTCAGACCGCGTGGTTTTCGTGGATGAGAAAGGCGGCTGGATTGTCGGGGACAGGGGGTTTGCGGTATCGGCGGCGCAGGCCTGCCGCGAGGCTAAGAGGCAGAAGGAAAAGCTCATCGTGACCACGGTGGCGACCAGCCGCGCGGTGGAGGAGGCGTGCGCCGCGCTTGGCGCAAAGACGGTTTACACCGCGGTTGGCGCGCCATACCTGTCCGAAAGGATGGCATCCTTGGGGAGCCGCGCGGTATCGGGCG
Organism: Candidatus Micrarchaeia archaeon; assembly: GCA_041671345.1. Classification (GTDB taxonomy): domain Archaea; phylum Micrarchaeota; class Micrarchaeia; order Anstonellales; family Anstonellaceae; genus UBA10161. Next base: position 4,341 of record JBAZBT010000062.1, on the reverse strand, counting down.
GCGAGGAGGTGGGCGGCATAATCTGGCCGAAGTTCTCCCTTGCCAAGGACGGGATTTTTGCAGCAGCAAAGATGTGCGAAATGGTTTGCGATTCTCCGCTCTCCGAACTGGTGTCCGATTTGCCCGCCTACTTCAACAGCAAGGCGAAAATCGAGGCAAAAGGCGCGCAGGCAAAGGCTGCGGGATTGAACGCCGCCAAGGCGCATGCAAAAGGCTCGGGCGCGCGCCTCACGCTTGTTGACGGGGTGCGCTGCGACTTCGATGACGGCTGGGTGATTGCGCGCGCGAGCGGCACCGAGGACTGCATGCGCGTGTTCGCGGAAGGGAAGACGAAAAAGCGCGCGGACTCGCTGATGGGGGAATACGGGGAAATAGTGAAAAGCGCGATTTCCCGCTGAATGGGCGCGCGCAGCCGGATTTCCCCTAGCAAAGCCCCGTCGTGAGCTGGAACTTGAAAAATTCCGGGCTCACGCCCTGCTGCCTCGGCACCGCCATCCTGGGGTAATGGTGGCCGTTTGTCCTGGGTCCAGCCCCTGCAAGCGGCTCCTGCCCCCCCTCAGTAGAGGATGTCGTCCGCGTGGGGCTGCCAAAGGCCAAGGGGCGTCTTTCCATCTTGCGCCCCTTTGGTGTCCTTCGGCTGTTCCTGCCCGCGTTCCTTGCAATCCGGCGCAGGGCCTTCTTTCAAGGTGTCCCTGTGCATCAGCGTGGTGGTGGGCGGAAGCTCCTCCTTCTTTTGCGTTCCCGCCCCATTTCCCGATTTCTGCTTAACCTTCATGAATATCACCGTGTCTTCCTTTATGATGATGTCCCTTTTTAAACATTTTTGTGCAATATTATACATATGCTCCAATACCTTGAGGAACGCTTTGCCGGCAAGCGCGCTGCGCTGCGCGTGATTTCCACCATGCTGAGAATCGGCGTGCGCGTGGATGGGCGGGGCAGGCTGTTCTGCGACAAAATCGAGCTTGCGCCCGCGAAAATGGGCAGGGCAATCGGCGTGGACAGGCGCGTGGTCATCGAGACTGCGCGCGAGGTTGCCGCCGACCCGAAGCTGCTCTCGATATTCTCCTCGCTGTTCCCCATCGCAAACGTCTCCCACGCGGCCAAATACTTCGGGCACGACGTGATAGAGATAGACGCGGACCCCAACACCACCGGGCTCACCGCCAAGGTGACCTCCATCCTCGCCAAGCACAAGGTGGGCATACGCCAGATAATCGCCGACGACCCGGACCTGTACCCCGAGCCGAAGATGATGGTGGTCGCCGAGGGGAAGCTTCCCAGGAAAGCGGTGGACGAGCTTCGCGCACTGCACCTGCAGGCAATTTCATTTAAATGATTATCAGGGAAAAGATGGGCTGTGATGACATGAAGGCTATCGTACTTTGCGGCGGAAAAGGCACCAGGCTCCGCCCCTACACCTATACCATACCCAAGCCCATGCTGCCGCTTGGCAAGAAGCCCATATTGCAGTATGTGCTCTCCTCCCTGTCCCGCGCGGGCATCAGCGACGCTTACCTCACGGTCGGCTACCTGCACGAGCAGATAGAGGCGTATTTCGGCGACGGGAGCAAATTCGGGCTCAAGCTCCACTACTCCGTGGAAACGTCCGTGCTTGGCACGGCGGGCTCCATCATCCCCCTCATGGGCAGGATGGACGACACGTTCGTGGTGATGATGGGCGACCATCTCTCCAACCTTGACATCGCAGCGGTTATCGGGGCGCACAAGAAGGGCGGGAACATCGCCACCCTCGCGCTCAACAAGAAGGGCGTGCCGCTCGAGTACGGCGTTGCAGACCTGGACGCGGAAGGGCACGTCGTCCGCTTCCGCGAGAAGCCCATAGTGGAGAACTACGTCAACACGGGCGTCTACGTCTTCGAGCCGGAGATATTCGACTACATAAAGCCCGGCGAGGATTTCGCGAACAACGTCTTTCCCCGCCTGATAGAGAACGGCAAGAAGATAGGGGGCTTCGTGTTCACCGACTACTGGCTGGACATCGGGCGCACGACCGACTACGAGCACATCAACCAGTACATAAGCGTGATAGACCTCGCGATGGGGCTGAAGTAGGCGCGCCGCCCCCTGCCAAACCATCCGCGCGGGCGCGCGCAGCGCGCCTCTCCCATTTTCTACACTTTTCCCCAAAAGCAATTACATTCTTTTTAAATTGAATGCATCCAGCCATAGCGCTGCGGCAAACGGATGGTTCCTATGATGCTTCAAAAAAGGGCAATCAAGACGGCCGACGGCAGGAAAGCCATTTCCGAGGTCGCTTCTGTCCAGGCGGACGGCATAGCCGCCGCCATCACGGCCGCCAACAGCGAGCATAAGATGGGCAGGCACAGGCCAGGGCGGAAAGTGACGCGCAAAAGGAAAAGCAAGCGCCTGCAGCTTGCAGCGGATGGCAAAATGCACTCGGTGCAGCGCGAGCGGCCCGAGCTTCCCTCCATCACGGTTTCCGTCGGCGGCGCCACTTTCACGCGCGCGCACGCGGAAGGCTCGGGGCATGCGATGGAACGGCTGCTGCGGCATGGCAATAACCTGGAAATCCTATGCTCGGAAGTGCGCGGCGTGGCGCAGGGGGCAATCAGGGACGGCATCTACCTCCCGCTTGACAGCACCGCCACCGCGTCCAACCGGTGCCTCTCCCTCGTCCACGGGCTTTGCTTCGGCATCGACGCAAGGAAATTCAGGGCCATGGGCGGCAGGCGGATGCAATCCGGCAGCACGGCGTTCAAGATGATGCTCCTCCAGTTTTTCCGCGACGTGGATTTTGCAGGCAAGGTGGTGGGCGCGGCCGCCAGGGATTATTTCGATGCCCTCGGGCCGGGCGGAATTGTCCCTGCCTGGCCGCCCGGGGTGCGCATGGCGGCGGGCTTTGCCGAAGTGCGCGGCACCAGGTACCGCAGGGATTTCGATGCCTGCAGCCATAGCGCCGAGCTTATTGTAAGGTGCAACCTGGAGGAGTTCATCCTGGGCGCAATCGATGCCGCAAAAGCCGCAATGGAGCAGGGGCGCGATTCAACCGATGTCGAGAAATACTGCTACCCGCCTGAAGGCGTGCTTGACATGCGGAAATTCAGGATGCCTGACGGGCTTCCATTGAAGGACGGCGCGCTTTTCAGAAGCGCGATTTTCCAGTTCTTCTCGGATTCAGAGATGGCGAACAAGGCGATAAAGCAGGCGCTTGGGGAAAAAAAGTAGAACTCTCCGCCTGGCAGTGCGCTTCGGCCCTGTGCCCCTTTACTTCTTCGGCCTGAAAATTGAGCTTGCGCCGCCTTGCGCCTCGAGCATCTCGCGCAGCCCCTGCGAAAGCGCCATGCGCGGGGAGTAGCCTATCATCCTTTTCGCAAGCTTGATGTCCGCAACCGAGCGCGCTATTTCCCCCTTCCTCTCTGGCATGTAAGTCGGCGAAAAGTCGGCGCCGGAAATCCCGCACATTATCCCGAGAAGCTCGCTCACCGACGTCTCCACCCCGGATGCGATGTTCAGGGGCGTTTGGCACCCCTGCCCTTCGATGGCGCGCACGAACGCCTCGCACACGTCGTCCACATGGACGAAGTCGCGCGTCTGCTCGCCGTCCCCGAAAATGACGGGCTGGCTGCCTTCGGCCATGGCATTTGCGAACTTCGTTATCACGCCCGAGTACGGGCTTGACGCGTTCTGCCCTTCCCCATAGACGTTGAAAAGCCTGAGCGCGGTGTTTTCCATCCCGTAAAGCGAGCCGTAAAGGAGCACATACCTTTCGGCGGCAAGCTTTGCGGCGCCATAGGGCGAAAGGGGCAGCGTGGGGTGCTCCTCGTCCACGGGCAGCCTCTCAGGCTCGCCATACACGGCCGCGGACGAGGCGAATGCCACTTTTTTCACGCCTGCATGCCTTGCCGCCTCAAGCACGTTCATGGTGCCTGCCGCATTGACCGAGAAATCCGAAAACGGGTCGGCAACCGATGCGGCAACGTCGATGATTGCCGCGAGGTGCACCACGCCTTCCGCGCCTTCCAGCAATTTCGCGAGGCGCGCGGAATCAAGCACGGATGCGCGGACAAACTCCGCCTCCACGCCTGCCCTTGGCGGCGCTATGTCCACCACCCTCACGCTGTAGCCGTCGTCAAGCAGCCTGTTGCAAAGGTGCGTGCCGATGAAGCCTGAGCCGCCTGTGATAACTATCATGCCATCGCCTCAAAGCAAAAGATTCCGTCCATACAGCAAAATCGCAAGCAAGGCAAATAACCCTTCCGCTGCGATGAACAGCAGGGCAAGCCTCCGCTCGCTTATCCCCCCCGTCAGCTTCATCACAAGCTGGCAAAGCCCGCGCACCTTGCCCCCGAGCGGATG
>JBAZBT010000061.1:0-6618 GCA_041671345.1 Candidatus Micrarchaeia archaeon | reverse complement strand
GTCGCCCTGGAATGCGCCTGACAAGCCCACCATGATCGAGGTTTACTTCAAGGACGGCACGCCGGTCAAGATTGTGAACAAGAACGACGGCACCGTAAAGACCGACCCGCTTGAGCTTTTCCTCTATGCGAACGAGGTGGGCGCCGCGAACGGCATCGGGCGGATCGACATGGTGGAAAACCGCTATGTGGGCATCAAGTCGCGCGGGCTTTACGAAACGCCGGGCGGCACCATATTGCTCACCGCGCACCGGGACATCGAGGCGATTGCCATGGACCGCGAGGTGATGACGCTGCGCGACATGCTTTCGCCGCGCTATGCCGAGATAATCTACAACGGCTTCTGGTTCTCGCCCGAGATGGACTTCCTCACCGCGGCGTTCAACAAGAGCCAGGAGTACATCGACGGGAAAGTCACGCTGGAGCTCTACAGGGGCAACTGCTTCACCCGCGCGCGCACCTCGCCCACCTCGCTGTACGACGAGGATTTGGGCTCGATGCACAAGGCCGGCGGCTTTGACCAGAAGGACTCGATTGGCTTCATCAAGATAAACGCGATTCGCCTCATGGCGCACCGCGCAATCCTTGACAAGCTTGCCCGCAAGGGAAAGAGGTAGCGGGCGCCCGCTTTTTTCATTTCTTTGTTTTTTAATTTCTTTTCCGCTTGCCGTTTTGCCGGCGTTTTCCCTCTTTTAATTTCTTTGTTTTTTTTTTGTTTTTTAATTTCTTTTCCGCTTTTCTTTGTTTTCTTTTTTTTATTTGCTTTTTTTCCCGCTTTTTAATTTCTTTTCCGCTTTTCTTTTTTCTTTTGTTTTTTTTTAGTTTCTTGTTGTCATTTTTTCCCCGCAGATGGAACCATAGCCTTTTATCCGTATCCATCCTGCAAGAGAACATGAAAGCGCGCGGAACCAAGCTTGCTGTGCCGGAGGCAGCCGCCCTTCTCGTGTATTTGTCCGGGGATAAGCCGGATGCCGCGCATGCCGGGATGGCAAGGCGGCTTACCGCAAAAGTGCTCCCCGAAGGCAGGATGGAGGCACGCACCAAAATGGAAGCCGCGAACGCCAAGCGGGCGCTCCGCGCCAATGCAAAAGCCCTGTTCTTCCAGGAAATCCTCCCTGAAATTTGCGCCAAGGCGTATGCGGATGCAGGCAGGCACGTTTCATTGCACGCCAGGCAGGAAGGCGTGATGGGGCCGCCCGTCTACTCGGAACACCTCGACCCCTGGCGCACCGATGGCAAGGCATACTCCGTGATGAGCGACGGCCTGCGCGCTTCGTTTGCCCCGGCCTTGGCGGAATGGGCGTATATCGAGGGCGTAAAAGCGGAATACTCGCACTGCACGGACATCTACGAAACGCGCGCGTATCTTAAAAAATTCACCGCGCTGCCGGATTTCTACCGCGTCGAGCGCGAGGGCGCCGCGGTGCTTTGCGCAATGCGCGAGGGGTTTGCCAGGGACCTGGTGCGCTGTTGGGCGATGAGCCTGAGGATGGCGGACTACAGGGAGGGGGAGGCGGGCAACGCGGAGCGCTTTTACAGGCTTGTGAGCGTGGATTCCCTCAGGAAGGGCAACGGGTTTGCGCCGGCAGGGCTGAATGAAACGCTTGCCAGGAGCATAGTATTCTCATTCGGCGAGGCTGCCATGGGCACCATTGCGCCCGCCATGAAGAAGCTGAAGGGGCTGATGCTCAGGGCGACGGCCCTTGGCGGCTTATGGGAGCCTTCCAAATGATTTGCGCGTTATTCCCAGGCGCGGCGATGCCTGATTTTCATTTGCGGCATTGGCGCGTGCAGGGAGCCCGGGCGTGCTGGATTTAAATACGTTTGGTTCCATAAATAAACACATAAGGGAACATCCATGAGGTCAATTTCAAAAAAAGAAACAGCAGCGCAAGGCGCAGGCGAGGGCAGCGCAAGCGGGTTCAGGGCATTTTTCAAAAGGGCGCTCGGCTCCAATAAGAAGGCGCCCGCGGGCAGGATGGCCATCGGTGACGGGCTTTTCGGCATGGCGATGGAGCGGATGGCTGGGGAGGGCAGCCTGCAGGAAAGGGGCGCGGATGCCATCCGGATGCTCCACGGCGCCCTGAAGGAGTACAAGGCGGTGTACATCATAGCGAACCAGGCATCTTACGACAATGCCCCGCAGGATGAAAGCGAGCGCAAGGATACCCTGAAATTGGTGCAGGGCGCCCGCGCCGGAAGGGCATCCTGCCATCTCGAGCTGGGCAGGATCCATGAAAGGATGGGTGAGACGGGGATGGCGCGCATCCAATATAACAAGGTAGAGGAGATAGCATTGGGCGCAGTTTTCCTGAACATTAACAACGCAGGCGACAGGAAAACAAAGGAGGCCGCGCACGAGGCGGCAGCCGCCATTGAAAGGCTCGGGCGGATTTAGCGCGCGCCTTCCTCACTTTTTCTTATTCGCTCCGATATTGAAAATATCGTGGCGCAGGCTGTGCGTCGTTTCAAGCTCGCGAATGATGCTTGCCGCCACCAGCGCCTTGATGCGCGTGAATTCTTCCCTGCCCACTTCCACGTTGCCTATTGCGTAGCGCTTGTTTTTTGTGTTGAAGCAGAACATGCAGTCCTGGCAGTTCTCCACATTGTGGCAGAAGTAGCAGCCAGAGCTTGCGGAAGAGTCGTTCACCTCGAAGCAGCGCGTGAGGTTGGTGGAGCTGTGGCAGCGGATGCAGAAGCTGGAAAGCACAAGATTCGAGCAGCCAAAGACGCTGTCGCAGTCGCGCGTCCAGAAGCCATATGCAATTTTTTTGGAGAACCAGCAGAAGCTTGTGCGGAAGCAGTGCTGCGTGGGCCCGTATGCCGCGCATTCGCGCGCGTCCACGTTCTCCCCGTATATCACTTCGGGGCTGGCTGTGCTTATCCTTGCAAGCGCGTGAATGGCATTGCCAATGCTTAGCTTTTCCACCTCTGCCATTGAAAGCGCGTTCTTGCCGTACTCTTCGGACTCGCCAAGCGTGATGACATTGCTTTTGAACTTGTCGAAGAAGTCAATCTGCACCACCCAGACATCCTTTCCTGAGAACTTTGATTTTGCCTTCCTTATCTTGTGCTTTATCCTGCCCAGCAGCCACTTTTCATAGCTTTCCATGCCGGCAAGAGGCTTGCCGAAAAGGACCGAAGCGGTGCTTGCAAATGCTGTTTCTATGCCGCTCATTTTGCCCCACCCACTATTTCCACCACGGTCGGGACGCTGCCATTTTTCCCAAGCTCGCCCGCAATTTCTGAGAGGAGCTTTGCCTTCAGTGTTGCGTATTTTGCCGGCTCAAGCGCTAAGTTGCCTATGCATTTGCTTTTCGTGCGCAAGTTGAAGGAGAAAAGGCAGTCATGGCAGTTGTCCAGGTTCACCCCGTATGCGCAGTCCGTGGAATGGTACACGCGCACGCACTCGAAAAGCCGCGAGCTTTCGTATATCTCGAAGCTGTGTATGGTGAACTGCGCATGCTTGCCCACGCTCACCCCGCCGTAGCAGTGCTCGGAGTATTTCACTATGTGGCAGCATGCGATGTTCTTGCTGAAGATTACCTCGTGAGACTTGTAGACCGTGTTGGAGTCCAGCACCTTGTTCGAAAGCGTGATGTCAGAGGATTTGCCTAAAACGCCGTTGCCCGAGTAGATTGCCATTTCCCCTGCCGCGCGCACGAGCGAGTCGATGTCCTTTATGTCGTTTATGGAAAGCTTTGCGCGTGCAGCAATCGCGCCATACTGCATTATTTCGTCGCCGGAAATGAAGCGCGAGCCTTTCTCGTACTCGCCGCTCACCACCACGCCTTTGCCCGAGATTATGGACTTCTCCATGCTGTAGGGCTCCACGTAGCTAAGAAGGTATTTCTCACACTTGGCAATCAGGCCTGCCTCGCAGCCCAGAAGAATCCTGCAGGTGCTTTTCCAGCCCTTGTCGATGTCCATAGGAATACCGAATGCGTGATGCTGCTAACAAGCGCGCTCCTTTATTTCTTTTGCCACGCGCGCGATGAAGGCGTCAACTGAGACGTTCTCCTCTTGTTTTCCGTCCAGCGTGCGGATGACTAGGCTGCCGCCTTCTTTCTCCTTCTGCCCGACAACGAGCATGTAGGGGATTTTCTCAAGCTGCGCGGTGCGAATCTTTGAGCCGATTGTCTCCTGCTTGCAGTTCGCTTCCGCGCGTATGCCTGCCTCGCGCATCTTCTGCGAGAGCTGCGTGGTGAAATCGTTGTACGGGTCGGAAACTGACAAGAGAGTGACCTGCACGGGCGCGAGCCAGACCGGGAACTTTCCTGCGTAGTTTTCAGTGAGTATTGCCATGAAGCGCTCGAAGCTTCCGATTATGGCGCGGTGAAGGACAACGACTGGGTGGCGCCTGCCATCCTGCCCCTCGTATTCGCATCCAAAGCGCGCGGGCATCTGCATGTCCACCTGGATGGTGGCAAGCTGCCAGCTCCTGCCTATTGCGTCCTTCACATCCACGTCAATCTTTGGGCCGTAGAAGGCGCCTTCGCCTTGCTTTATTTCGAATGGCAGGCCGTTCCGCTTGAGCGCGTCCTGCAGGTATTTCTCCGCGATTTCCCATTGCGCAATCTCGCCCATGTACTTTTCTGGGCGCGTGGAGAGCTTTGCCTTGAAGGTGAAGTGGAAGGTGTCCACGTAGACGAACTTTATGAAATCCACCAGCCCGTCTATCTCAGGCCCGACCTGCTCTGGCGTGCAGAAGATGTGCGAGTCGTCCTGCGAGAACTTGCGCACGCGCGTCATGCCGCCAAGCACGCCCTTCAGCTCGTTCCTGTGCAGCATGCAGAAGTCCGCGATGCGAAGCGGCAAATCGCGGTAGGAGTGCGAGGTCATGTTGAAGATGAGCATGTGTGAGGGGCAGTTCATTGCCTTGAGGGCGAATTCCGTGTCGTCCACAGGCAGCACGAACATGTCGTTCTTGTAATATTCCCAGTGGCCAGAGACGCCCCACATCTCCTTGTTGAAAAGCTGCGGCGTTATCACTTCCTTGTAGCCGCGCTTTTCATATTCCTCGCGGAGGTAGCGGAGGAGCTCGTTGTAGATTATCGTTCCCTTGGGAAGCACGAACGGGCTGCCTGGCGACCACTCGTGGAAATTGAAAAGCTCAAGCTCGCGCCCAATCTTCCTGTGGTCGCGCTTTTCCGCTTCCTCATGCAGCCGCACATGCTCATCCAGCATTTTCTTCTCAGGGAAGGCAATGCCGTAAATGCGCTGAAGGTTGTCTTTCGTTGCATCCGCGCGCCAGTAGGCTGAGGAGACTTTTGTGAGCTTGAATGCGGAAAGAACGCCCGTTGAGGGCACGTGGGGGCCGCGGCAAAGGTCGCTCCACTGCTCGCCGGTGTAGTAAACAGAGTGCTCGCCGTCCGAGATGTCATTTATCATTTCCACCTTGAATTTGTTGCCGGAAAAGAGCCGAAGCGCGTCTGCTTTTGAAAGCTCCACGCGGCGCACTGGAAGGTTTTCCTGCACTATCTTTGCCATCTCCGCCTCTATCTTTGCAAGGTCTTCGGGCGTAAAGGCAGGCGCGTTGCCAAAGTCATAGTAAAAGCCCTCTTCCACCACGGGGCCGATTGTGGGGAGGGCGGCGGGGTAAAGGCGGCTCACTGCCATTGCGAGAAGGTGCGCGGCTGAGTGCTGGAATACCTCTTTTCCCTCGGGCGAGGCGTAGGTGAACGCCTTGAGCGTGCATTCGTCAGGAAGCTTGAAGGAAAGGTCGACGCGCTTGCCATTCACATCGGCGGCATAGGTGGCTGCGAGGAGGCGCTTGCCTATTTTCCCGATTGCATCCGCTGCTGTTGAGCCTGCGGGCACATCAAGAAGTTTGCCGTCTGGAAGAGTCACTTTTGGCATAAGATTGCATTCGGCGGAAAAAGTTAATAAAGAAAAGGGAGCCCTGGGCGGGTGAAAGGGAAAAAAAGCGCCGTGAGCCCTGGGCGGGCGAAGGGAAAAAAGCGCGCAGGGCGCTTGAAAAACGGGTGCGGCTACTTCTTTGCCTTGGCCTTGAACATGAAAAGATACGCCAGGCCTGCCACGCCGAGCAATGCAACCACCGCCGCCATTGCCGCAGGAATGGCAATCTTGGAAAGCTCAATGCCGAACAATGCTGCGGATGCCCTGGGGGCTTCGGCCGGCGCGGCTGCGGGGGCTGCGACAGGCAGCACGCCCAATTTTTCAGCCACTACTGGCGCCGGAGCAGGCTCGGGCGCAGGCGCTTCTGGTGGAGCGGGCGCTATTTCCGCGGGCGCAGGCAGCGCCGGCTCGGGCGCAGGCGGAGCTTCGGGTTCAGGCGCAGGCTTGGGGGCAGGTATGTAGGTCGAGCCTCCGCCGTTGCCGCTCGAGCTTTGGGATTGCGGGGCCGGCTGGGCGGGCGCGGCCGGCTCGGTTATGGAAAGCGTGCGGGATGCGGCGCTTGCCATGTTGCCCGCCGCGTCAGTGCATGAGACGTTCCAGCTATGAGCCGCCAATGAAAGCGGGGCCGAGGGCACGTAAGCCTGCAGTGCAGGGCCGGATGCGGCTTCCACGCCATCTATGTAAATGGTGCAGGTTACCGCCCCCATCGCATCGGTGGAATTCCACACGAATGATGGCTGCTTGTCCGTGGTCGACGCGC
>JBAZBT010000060.1:0-6686 GCA_041671345.1 Candidatus Micrarchaeia archaeon | reverse complement strand
CGGGGCAGCGGAGTGTCGAAGTTGTCCCCGCCAAGTATGAGCACGTCCGCCTCGCGCGCCGCGGAGAGGATGGCTTCCCTGCCCTGCCTGTGCGCATCGGACTCGAAGCGGCGGTAGCCGAAGTGCATGTCTGTGACAAAAGCAACGCGCATGATGGGTTTGGGCATGAAAGCTTTATAAAAAGAGAAATCCAATACCCATGCTATGGTGGACAGGCTGATATTCGCAGGCGTGATGATACTCGCCGTGGTTGTAGTGGTTTACCTCCTTTCGCGCTAGTTTTTCCCCCCTGGCCCGAAGAAAAGTTTATAAATTCTTCTATCAATAACGGGATAACAACTTTTTAAAACTTAACCATTAGCGATGTTAGCGGATATAGAGGTGGATGGATGGCTATAGAGAAATGCCCTGAATGCGGAAGCGCGAGGCTTACGCGGGACTACGAAAAGGGCGAGATTGTCTGCAGCAATTGCGGGCTCATAATTGCCGAGAACCTCGAGGACCCGAGGCCGGAGTGGCGCGCGTTCGACGCCGAGCAGCGCGAGAAGCGCGCAAGAGGCGGAGCGCCCATCAAGTACATGCGCCCGAACAAGGGCCTTGTCACCGAAATCGACCAGTACAACCGCGACATCCGCGGCGCCAAGATATCGCCCAAGAAGCAGGCGCAGCTTTACAGGATGAGGAAATGGCACAAGAGGGCATCCATCGCCTCGTCCATGGAGAGGAACCTTGCAATTGCGCTTTCTGAGCTTGACAGGATTGCATCCTATCTCGGGCTGCCGGACTCCATCCGCGAGTCTGCAGCATTGCTTTACAGCAAGTGCATCAAGGCGGAGCTCATACGCGGAAGGCTCATCGAGTCCGTGGTGTCGGCGGTGATTTACGCGACCTGCAGGATGCAGGGAATCCCCCGCACGCTGGACGAGATTTCGAGGGTCTCCGGCATCGAGAAGAAGGAGATTGGAAGGGCGTACCGCTTCGTCAGGCGCGAGCTTGACATCGACGTGCCGCTCACCGACCCTGCGCACTATGTGCCCAAGTTTACGGCGGCTCTCAAGCTGTCTGGGCATGTGCAGGAGAGGGCGATTTCGCTTCTCAAGAAGGCGATTGCGAAAGGGCTTATTTCGGGACGCGGACCTACAGGCGTTGCCGCAGCCGCAGTGTATATTGCATCTGCAATGTACGGCGAGAGGCGCACGCAAAAGGAAGTGGCTGATGTCGCTGGTGTCACGGAAGTGACAATCAGGAACCGCTACCGTGAACTGAAGAAGGAACTAAATCTTAAGGTAACTTTGTAAGGAAGTTGCCTTCTTTTTCTTTATTTTTCATTCCCTTAGCCCCGGCGCTGCTGGTCGCGGCAGCATTGCCCCGCGCGCAAGCACGCCTGCCTTTATCCTCGAAAGAAAAGAGCGGATTAATCAAGCTTGCACTTGCCGAATTCGCTCTTGGGCGCGACCGCCTTCAGCGCCTTCTTGAGCGCCATGAGCTCGTTCTTGTAGCCTTCAAGCGTTTCGATGCTGTGCTCGCCCCTGGCAAGGTTGCCTATCCTGCGCGCGGTGCCCTTTGCATTCATGAGCTCGGGCCGCTCCTCCACGCGCGAAGGCAGGGCATCCTGCGCTTTAGGGGCGGAAAGGATGATTTTGAAAGACGCGTCCACGAGCTTCCTCTCCACCCGCGGGTTGTCGGTGTATTTTATTATGGAAGAGGATATTCCGAAAATGCAGCGCCTCAGCTGTTCCACGCTCTTGCTATGCGCAATCTTGTTTTGGGTCAATTGCATTTTTTCACCTTGCGCGTTTTACAGCTGAAAATAATTTAAAGGGCATGCGCTAAGCAAGAAAAAGAAACAAAAAAAAGCCGTTAATTCTGCGCCTCAGGCCGCTGCAGGAATTCACTGAACTTGCGCTGCGCGCGCTTGATTTGGGGGTATTTGAGCGCGTGGTCGGGCGTGCCCTCAAGGGATGCGAGAAGCCCCGCGAGGGAGGCGTTTGACTTTGTCTGGAGCACGGCGGTTATTGCCTGAAGCAGCCTTGCCTTTTCCTGACTTGGGCTGAAGAATTTTCTTTGTATTTCTTCATCGGTCATCTTGTTCTTCGGGCTCATCGCCTTGGCAGCATGATTTCTGAGGTTGGGCATGTTTTCACCTGCAAGACACCGCGCGCATCAATTTAAAAAGCCACTTTCTTTACCCCGGAAACCGCGTCCTGCGCGTCCTTGCCGCGCCTGTAGCGGCGGTAGAGGAAGAAGTAGCAGATCCCGAAAACGAACCAGATGGCCGCAAAGTTCCTGCCTTCCACGTGCAAGGTCGCCACGAGATAGAAGATGGCGAGGCAGGCGATTGCGCCGAACACCGTGATGAGCGGAAGCTCCTTGCCGCCCACCTTCAGGTTGAACGGCACCTTGAACGGGCGCACGAGGTGCGGCTCGGAGAAGCGGAGCTTGAGAAGGGAGAAGTTGGTGACCGTGTAGGCGGTGAGCGCGCCGAATGCGTAAAGCTCGCCAAGGAAAATCATGTCGCCCGTGTAGGCAAGCGCCATTGCGATTATGGAGAAGATGACGATGGTGAGCCAGGGCGTGTGGTATTTCGGGTGCACCCAGTTTATCCTGCGCGCTATCATGCCCGCGCCGCTCATGAAATATGCCACGCGCGACACGCCGATTATGCCCGTGTTTGCCGACACGAAGCACACCAGGAAGCCAGCTAGGGCCACCACGGGCACCACGATATTGGCAAACGGGAGCGCCTTTGCAATCGGCACAAGCGGGCTTGCCATGTTGTCGGCAAGCGTTTGCGGCGTGACAATGCCAAGCGCCATCACGGAAAGCAGCAGGGCAAAGAGCACCACGAAGAAAATCGCCATGAGCGTGGCGCGGGGAATCACCTTTTCCGGGTTGCGCGTCTCCTCCGCGCCCTGTGAGATGCTTTCAATCCCCACGAACGCCACGATTGCAAGCGTGATGGAATAGAGGAAGCTGTCCATGCCCGGGTCGGCATCGACTGGCGTCAGCCCTGACAGGAAGCGCTCGGTTGAAAATGCAGATGTGAAGCCCAGGTCCACGACGGCTATGAGGATTATGATTACAACCACCGTGAGCACGGAATTGATGAATGAGGACTCGCGGATGCCGAGCAGGTTCACCACGAGAAGCAAAAATATCATGAATGCCGCGGCGGCAGGGATGTAAAGCGCGGGGATGAAAAAGGACAGGTAGCCTGCGGATGCCACCGCGAAAAGCGAGATGTCTATGGTGTAATCGAGAAGCAGCCCCCACCCGGCGATGAAGCCCACGAACGGGTTGAATGCGCGCCTGCCGAACGATGACGAGCCGCCCGAGAGCGGGATTGCGGACCCGAGCTCGGCATACGACAGGCCGGAGGTCACGTACACGATTGCCGCAATCATTATTGCAAGGGGCATCAGGCCGTGTGCGTACGCCGCAATAAGCCCGAGCGCAAGGAAAATGTCCGCGCCCACGTCGGCAAAGCCCATGGAGAAGCTGCCAAGCAGCCCGAGCTCTTTCTTAAGAGGGCTTGGGCGCGGTGTTAGATCCATGGTGTTGCCTCAATAATCCAAGGTAGCCAGGTTATTTTTTGCCCTCTAGGTATAGATACGCGGAATATGCAGCGGACACCGCCTCGCCCACGCCCACTATCGCCTGCTTGAAGCGCGTGTCGGTGACATCGCCCGCTGCGAAAAAGCCCGGAACATTGGTTTCCGAGTTCCTGTTGATTTTCACGTGCCCCTTTGCGTCGGTTTCCGCGCCGGCCTCCGCTGCGAGCTGCGAAAGCGGGAGGTGCCCGATTGCCACGAAGACCGCGTCGGCAGGAAGCTTGCCGCTGCCATTGTGCGGCTTGTCAAGGAGCACGCCCTCTGCCTTTTTCTCGCCGTAAATTTCCAGCACGTTGGTGTTGTAGATGATTTCGATTTTCGGGTTCTTGATGAGGGCGTCGTAGTTGATGGGCTCCGCGCGTATCTTGCCGCCCCGGTAGATGACATATACTTTTGCGGATTGCTGAGAAAGCAAGAGCGCGTCCTTCACCGCGGAGTCCGAGCCGCCGACCACCGCAACCGTTTTGCCCTTGTAGAATGCGCCGTCGCAGAGCGCGCAGTAGTGCACGCCCTTGTTGGCGAATTCCTTCTCGCCTTTCGCGCCGAGCTTCTTCCATTCCGTGCCGGTTGCGAAAAGCACGGATTTCCCGTCGAACTTGCCAGCGTCGCTTTCCAGCGTGAATGTGCCGTCCGCATTGCGCGCCACCTTCGTTGCTTTCCCGTCCTTTATCTCCACGTTCGGGTATGCGCGCGCGTGCGCCTCGAGCTTGTCCGCAAGCTCCATGCCGGTAAGGGAGATGAAGCCGGGGTAATTCTCAACCACGTGCGTGAGCGTGATGGTGCCGCCGCGAAGCTCGCCGAGAATGAGGACCTTCAGGCCCAGCCTGCCCGCATACATGCCGCCCGCCAGCCCGGAACAGCCCGACCCCACCACTAAAACGTCGTAAACCATGAGTATCACCGGGCATTAATCGGATTGGCCGCTCATTGACGATGCCAACCCCTGTTTCCCCGCATAGAAAGCGCCATTCTCGTTTTTAAGGCTATTCTCGCCATCTCCATCCATGAGATGCCCGTACTGCGCGCACAGTGAGAGCGACGTTGTGGACAGCAGGGACACCGACGACTACCGCATCAGGCGCCGCCGCGAGTGCGCCAAGTGCCGCCGCAGGTTCACGACCTACGAGGAAGTGGACAAGGAAGACATATTCGTGATAAAAAAGGACGGCAGGCGCGAGAAGTTCGACAGGCACAAGCTCATGTCCGGCCTGGAAAGGTCGTGCGAAAAGCGCCCGGTCAGCCGCGAGCAGATAGAGGAGATGGCGAACTGGGTGGAAGGGAAGCTGCGCAAAAGCGGGAAGAAGGAAATCGCGACGGACGCCATCGGCGAGCTGGTGATGGAGCGGCTGAGGAAAGTGGACGACGTCGCATACATCCGCTTCGCGTCCGTGTACCGCTCGTTCACCGACATCGACTCGTTCGAGGACGCGCTTAGGAAACTCAAGAGGAAAAAGTAAGCAAGGCAGGAAAACGGGAACTGGCGGAAGCCAAATGGAATTGGGGGAATGCAAATGAAAACCTATCTCCAGGTCGCGCTGTTCTTCGCGCTCACGCAGGTAATCGGGATTTACGCGGGCGTGGTGCTCATACAGGGCGCCATGGCAAACCCGGACATCCAGTCGCTTTCCGTCGCGCCCATGCCGACCGCCAACGACCCGCTAAACGCGGTGTTCTTCCTCGCATACATACTTTTCGGGGCGGTGATGGTGATACTTGCCGCGCGCTACTACAAGGGCATGATAATGTTCCAGCTTCTCGAGGCAATGGTGATATTCTCGGCGTCAAGCATAGTGTTCTTTGCCTTTGCCCTGTTCCCGCTGGGGATGGGGCTGGTGGAGGCGCTCGCATTCGGCGGCGCGCTGGGGGCGGCGCTTGCGGCTGCGAAGTTCGTATGGGCAGAGGCGAAGAATGCCGCCGCAATAATATCAAGCGCAGGCGTGGGGGCGATATTCGGCTTTTCGCTCGGCTTCCTGCCTGCCGTCATTTTCACCATCCTGCTTTCGATATACGACTATATTGCCGTTTTCAAGACGCGCCACATGGTGGAGATGGCGCGCGAGCTTTCCACGCGCCAGCTTTCGTTCGCGGTGACCGCGAAAGACGTCCCGGAAAGGAAGCAGAATGAGAAAATCGAGGTGTACGTCGAGCGCGCGAACAGGGAGGGAGACAGGCTGGACCTTGGCACGGGAGATTTGTCCGTGCCCGCGATGGTTGCGGTGTCAGCCTACACGCTTGGCCCCAACGGGCTGGTTTACTCTTTTGCGGTCGCCACGGGCTCCACCATCGCGCTCTACGCGCTTTTGAAGTTCGTCTCAAAAGAGAGGGTTTTCCTTCCCGCGCTCCCGCCGATTTGCCTGGGAGGGATGCTGGGGCTGCTGCTTGTGAAGCTAGCCGGATTTTGATTTTTTATTTTTCTTCTCGGATTTTTTAACATCCTTGGCAGCAAGAGCGCTTGCGGCTGCAGCGCTGTTAAGGAGTTCCTCCTCCTTCTTGGCGGCTTCCTGTATTTCCTTTACAAGCGCGTCGATTGTCGCGTCGTCGAAGCCGTGCGCGGCTGCGCCTTGCTCGATGGTTTCGTAGGCGGAAAGCCCGCAGCCTATGCAGTGGAAGCCGCGGTCAAGGAGCACGGCTGCCGCGGACGGGTGGTTCATGACAAGCTCGCCGATGGGCGAGGCGCGCGAGATGACGAATGCCATGCATCAGGAATGCGGCAATGCCCTTTAAAGCTTTCCGACCAAATCCACGTCAACACAGCTTAATTGGATTGATTTGATGGACGACTACGAAACAATGCTTGACAGGGCGCGCGCGGCGCTGCCCGAGAAGACGCTCGCCTTCGAGCGGTTCGAGACGCCCCAGCTGGAGTCCTTCCTGCAGGGCAGCAAGACGCTTGTGAGGAATTTCGACATCATACTCCAGAAGATAAGGAGGCCGCCGGAGATACTTTCCAAGTACTTTTCGCGCGAGCTTGCGGTCCCGGTAACAATACAGGGCGGGAAGCTCATACTCAACGGCAAGTTCTACACGAAGAACCTGCAGGACAAGCTGCAGGCGTTCGTGGACGCGGCAGTGGTG
>JBAZBT010000059.1:0-6764 GCA_041671345.1 Candidatus Micrarchaeia archaeon | reverse complement strand
TTGATTTCTTCCTGCTGGACAAACTCCTGGAAAATCACATACTTTCTCCCGCTCCTGTCGCTGGGCGCATTGGGCCGTGGGGCCACCAATGACCCAATGAATGAAAAAGTGAGCACCACCGCGCCGATTGCCGCGATTGCCTCCCATGGCTTCCATATCCTTAGGGGCTTGCTTTCAGCCGCAGGTTTCTCATTATTCACATCCACATTATCACCCGCTTGTTTTCTGTGGCAAAGGGTTTTTAATCCTGATTTGCCCCGCGAAGACCACTCGAGTTCCACCGGCATCAGTGGATGTCAAACCACAGTTTGACAGACAGTGGTTCCACCGGAACCACTGGAATCCTACCCTGTGAAGGTTTTTATGCCGCGAACGGGCAGATGGGGGGTATCAGGGTGGAATTCGCCGGAGCTCATTCCACTTCTGAAAAATCCCTGGAGGAATTTTCCATGGCGACGATAGAGGAGGAAATCATCCATTGGTGGAAGGACGAGAAAGGGGAGAGCCACAGGAACGCGCTCCGCCTTGAGAGCGAGCCTGCGAACGAGCAGAACGGCTTTCCGCGCGACGGCGTGATTACCGTGCGCATAATGAACACTGCGAGCCAGCAGGCGATAAAGCTCTCGCCCGACGAGGCGCTGAGGATTTCCACCCAGCTTTTGTCGGTTGCAAAGGACCTCATGCAGCAGAAGAGGCGCATGTGGAACGCGCACGAGGACTGACATCATCCACTTCATATTCAGGCCCCAGCCGTGTTGGTCGCCAAAATCTTGCGCGGCTGGGGCAACCCTCCCACCAAAAGGGAAGGAATATTAAGTTATACCAGTAAGTATAACTTGTTGATTCTATGGCGGAAATATATGAAAAAGGGCAGGTCGTCATCCCTAAATTCATCAGGGACATGTTTGGCTTCAAGCCAGGCACAGAAGTGGGCTTCAAAGTAGACGGGCAACGGGTATACATCGAGAAAAAATATGACTGGAAGGCGGAATTCGACGCCCTTTGCAAGGAAGGCAGCATGAGTGACAGAGAGGTTGAGAAAGCCATCCTCGAAGATGGAAGGAAACGGCACAAGGAGAAGATGCATGTTCCTTGACGCAAACATATTCATATACGCTTACCTGGGTTCAGGCGAGCGGAAAGCGCATTCGTGCAGAAAGCTCTTGGGCAGGATAAGCATGGGCGAACAGAGGGCAACCACCAGCGCGCTTGTAGCCGAGGAGGTACTGCATATCTTCATTGGCAGGAAAGGCAAGGCATTCGCGTTTAGGGTTCTGAAAAACATCCTCGATAATCCAAATCTTGAAGTTCTGCCCCTCGATGAAAAGGCGCTGACGCTTTCCCCGGAGTTCATCGAGGCCGGGCTGGATTCGGCGGACGCGCTCCATGCCGCCACGATGAAAGCAAATGGCGAGGCAACCATCTGCAGCTTTGACAAGGGATTTGATTGGGCGCCAGACATAAGAAGGAAGGAGCCTTAGCTACTTTTTCCCAACCGAGTAAACGTCCATCGCGCACGCGCCCGTCTTCGCAATCTCCGCATTCACGCGCGAAAGCAGCATCGCTTTCACGCGCGCGAACTCCTCCTTGCCCACGACTTTGTTGCAAACAGCGTAGCGCAGGTTCTTCGCGTTTGAGCAGAATATCGCGTCGTGGCAGTTCTCGATGTTGTGGCAGAAGTAGCAGCCGGTGCTCAAGCGCGCGCTGTCCACCTCGAAGCAGTTCTTCAGCTTGAAGGAGTTGTAGCATTTGATGTTGAAGCTGGAATCGTAGCAGAACGCGCAGCCGAACACGTGCTCCGAGTCCCTGCCCCAGGTGGAATAGGCGGACTTCTTCATGAATATGCATCCGTGCACCTCTTCGCAGTCGGAGGACCACATGATGAGCGGGCAGCCATAGACATTGAGGATGGTGCCCTCGTGGAACTGCGGCGTGATGTAAAGGATGCGGGAAAGCGCTTTGCCTGCGCTTGCAAGCGTGAGCTGCTCGGCTTCGTTTTCATTGAGCTTGAAGAGACGGGTGAGCGGGGCGCGCTCGTCGATGTTCACGTAGCGCGAGTCGGGCAGCGCCTTGAGGTTTTCATAGGAGGCAGCAGGGATTTCGCCGCTTCCAAGCACGGACTGCGCCTTCCTTATCCTGATGTTGTGGCGCAGAAGCCATTCCTTGAAGCGCGTCAGCTCGCCGGCAGGCGCGCCCAACACCATGCCGCAGGTCGAGTCGAACGCCTTCTGCACAGGCGCGCGGTTTATCTTCCTCTCGAACTTTTTCGCGCACGATTTTGCTTCTGGCGGAAGCGCCGCTGGCGTGCGCGCGGCTTGCGTGAAGATGTCCGCAAGCGAGGGGAGCTTTTTCCTGGCGGTTAGCTCTGAACGCATCTGCTCAAGCAGGGCGGCTTTTAGCTGCAGGTACTTTTCCTTCGGAAGCGCGAAGTTGCCAATCATATTCACCGCGTTCCTCTGCCCGAAGGAGAACATGGCGTCCTTGCAGCCCACGCAGTCGTACGTGTAGTAGCAATCCGAGGACGAGGTGGTGAGGTTCGCCTCGAAGCAGCGCGCGTCAAAGGTGAACTGGTGGCAGCGCATGCAGTATTCGTTCTTGGAGGACACGTTGCAGCCGAAAAGGTAGTTCGAGTCCTTGATTATCGTGGAGCAGGCGATTGCCTTGCAGCCTGACACGCGCGCGGACTTGTAGATGTAGAACGAGTCGCTTACATCCGCGCTCCCTTCCACGAACTGGGAGTTTCCGAAGACGAGGTTGCCTGAGTATGCAAAGCGCTCGCGCGCCGCGGCAAAGAGCGAGTCGATGTCCTTTATGTCGTTTATGCTGAAGGGGGCGGGCTTTTCCGCAAATGCCTCGCTCATGGAAAGAAAGCGCGCGCCTTGCGGATAATCCGGCGAGACCAGCGAGAGCGGCGCGCCTGACACCGAGGACTTTGCGCTGCCAACCGGCTGCTTGAGGGAGAGGAGCCACGCTTCGTATTCTGAAAGCGCGCCCACCTCGCCGCCGAGTATTACCTTGCATGCCTCGCGGAAGTGCTTGTCGTTGTAGGCGTATGACTCGTTGCCGGATGCTTTGTTCATGACCATAATAACACCTCTGGCAACAACTATGCACCAGCTTATACTTATTAATTCACTCTCCATTAATGGAGAGTATATAAACATGGGCGCGCAAATGCCATTATGGACCCGAAAAGCCTGGCGGAATTTGGGCTTACCGAGGCCGAGGCGCGCGTCTACCTCGCGCTTCTGCAGACCGGCAAGGCAAAATCAGGCGCCATCATCAAGGCGACCGGCCTGCAGTCAAGCACAGTGTACAATGCGCTGCCAGCCCTTGTGCAGAAAGGAGTCGTGTCATACGTGCACGTCGGGAAGATGAAATACTTCTCGGCAGAGCCGCCGGAGTCGCTCCAGCTGTTCCTGGAGGAGAAGAAGAGGCGGCTGTCCGAAATGCTCCCCGGCCTGAAAAAGCTCGAGGCGCAAGGCGCCCGGGAGCAGAAAAGCGCGAGGGTGTTCGAGGGCTTCAAGGGATTGAGCAGCGCGTTCAACGACGTTTACCTGACAATGAAAAAGGGGGAGGAATACTGCTTTTTCCAGATGGCAGCAGATGCGCTTGCAGAAAAGCAGGTGTCGTTTTTTTTCAGGAAATGGCACCTGCGCCGCTCAAACGCAGGCATTTTGGCAAAGGGGCTGGCAATAGAGCGCACGAGAAAGCCCATGGAATACATCTTCAAGGGGCTTCCCCGCACGGAGCTGAGGTTTGTGGACGATTTCATGCCGACGGGCATGGTAGTGTACAAGAACAAGGTGATGCTCCTGGACTTCGCAGGCACGCCCACTGCATTCCAGATACAAAGCCAGTCCATCGCAGACTCATTCAGGCGCGTGTTCAATGCAAAATGGAAAACCGCGCGTGAATAGTTTTTTATTTCCCTTGGGCGTATCTGAAGCTGGTTCTTATGGAAATGTTCGACCTTGTTGTCATTGGCGCAGGCCCGGGGGGCAACTACGCCGCGCTCACAGCGGCAAAGGCAGGCGCGTCCACCCTTGTGCTTGAGGAGCACGAGGCGATTGGCGAGCCCGTGCATTGCGGGGAGTGCCTGTCGAAGAAGGCGTGCGAACGGCTCGGCATCACGCTTCCCGACGAGGCGGTTTCGCGCGAAGTGAAGGGCATAAGGCTTATTTTCCCTGACAAAGCGGCATCTTACATAAGCGAGCCGGGCTATTCTCTTGAGAAGGACAAGTTCGAGAAGTGGCTGTCGCTCGAGGCGACGAAAGCCGGCGCTTCCTACAAGATGAAAAGCCGCGTCACCTCGCTTGAGAGGGCAGAGGGCGGCTGGGAAGTCAAGAGCACCGCGGGCGAGTATTTCGCGCGCTGCGTGATAGATGCGTCGGGCGTGGACTCGGCTGCGTCAAAGCTTTTGAACATGAATGCGCCGCAGAGCGTGGTTGTCGGCCTGCAGTACGAGATGGAGCCGGTGGATGTTGCGGATGGCATGATTGACTTTTTCCTCTGGCCGCGCCTTGCGCCGCACGGGTACCTTTGGGTGATTCCGAAGAAGGATGGCAGGAGCAATGTGGGGCTGGTGACGAATGACGCGCCAAAGACGCGCGCGTACCTTGAGAAGTTCATTGACGAGTACGGCCTGAAGGAGAAGAAGAGGAACCGCGCGTTTGGCGGCAGGATTCCCTCGGGAGGCCCTGTCGCAAAGACGTTTGACGACGGCATTCTTTTGATTGGAGATGCTGCGGGATTTACTTCGCCCATGTTCGAGGGGGGCACCTCGCTTTCCATGACATCGGGCAAGTTTGCGGCTGAAGTCGCTGCCGATGCCCTTAAGAAAAACGACGTGTCAAAAGCCGCGCTTGCGCCCTATGAGCAGAAGTGGCGCGCAACTTTCCCGAATTACGCAAAGCTGGTGGGGGGAAAGGATGCCACTTACAAGTTCACGGACGGGGAGCTCAACAAAATCGCTTCGGTGATACCGCGCGACTTGACGACAATAACGCAGCAGCAGAGGCTGTCGATTGGCGCAAAGGTGCTTTTCACCGCGCCAGGGCTCCTCACAAAAGGATTCATATCGTCCATGGAGACGCTGGGCAACTCGCGCGCGGACAATTTCGGATGGTAGCTACAGGCAAGCAAAGGCAGGACTATGGCAAAGCTTAACGTACCCCGCTGCATGAGCACGCAGCACCCCGACAACGTGAATTCGCCGTTCTTCTCGGACAACGAGGTTCTCGCAGGCGAGGCTGAAATCAAGGAGACGTATTACGTCTACTCGCACCTGGGCATTACCGAGCAGATGTGGGACTGCGAAGGCAAGGAGGTAGACAGCCGCGTGGTGGAAAAGCTCCTGTCCCGCTATCCGAAATTCTTTTCGGAGAACACGCTCGGGAAAGATGTTTTCCTGACATTGCGCGTGCCCAACCCCAGGGTGGAAAAGGCGCAGGGGAAAATTCTTCTTGAGACGCTGGAGTCCATACCGCTGAACTATGACGTTGCGGCAATCTCTGGCGGCAGCGTGGCGCCAGTATGGGAAGTGATACTGCCCATGTGCACCCAGGGCGCCGAGCTTGACAGGATTTATGATTACTACAGGAAAGTGGTGGTGGGGAAGAAGGACACCAAAATCGGCGGGATAACCGTGAGCGAGTGGGTGGGGAAGTTCGCGCCAGATGAGATACGCCCGATACCGCTTGTGGAGGACAGGGCGTCGCTTGCAAATGCCGATAAGATTGTGGGCGATTTTCTTGCCGGCAAGAAATTCGAATACCAGCGCGTCTTCCTTGCGCGCTCCGACCCTGCGCTCAACTACGGCTCGCTTTCCGCGGTGCTTCTCAACAAGCTCTGCCTGCAAAGGCTTCACCGCCTGCAGGAAAAGACCTCGGTGGAGATACTGCCGATAATCGGCGTGGGCAGCGCGCCTTTCCGCGGCAACCTCAAGCCTTCAAATTCGCAGAACTGCCTGAGGGAGTACCCGTCCGTGCAGACATTCACATTGCAGTCCTCATACAAGTATGATTACCCTGAAAGCATGGTGCGGAGCGGAGTGGAGGCGATAAACGAAAGCGCGCGCAGCCGCCCGCTTGCCGTGGACGAGGAAATGGTGGATAGGATTGTGGACAAGGCGACAGTGCAGTACCAAAAAGAGGTCGCCGCGCTGTCAGGTCTTATCACTGTTCTTTCGCGCTACAATCCCTCAAGGAGGGCAAGGAAGCTGCACATCGGCCTGTTCGGCTACTCGCGCTCGCTTAAGGGGATTTCGCTTCCGCGCGCAATCCCGTTCTGCTCCGCGCTCTATTCCATCGGAGTGCCGCCGGAGCTTCTGGGGCTTTCTGCGCTAACTGAAAAGGAGCTTGACACCGTGCGCACAATGTACATTTCATTCGACGAGGATTTGGCGGATGCGCTTTGCTATGCAAGCAGGAAGAGCATGGAGAAGCTGCCGGGCGGCATGGGAAAGCAGCTGCTGGAAACGCTCTCGCGCTTCAAGTACGAGCCCGACACGGAATACTGCGAGGCTGCTGAGGAGGCGCTTGACATCGCGCTTTCGGACAACAGGACGCGACTGACGGATGCGATAATGAGGACGGCTTGGAAGAGGAATTTCATAGGGTAAATGCTACTTTTTCTTGTAGCCGAAAATCCTGTCGTAAGTGGGATGGTCGGTTATGTAAAGGACAAACGCAATCACTTCCACCTGGTTTCCGTCAAGCGTGTAAACCATGCGCCAATAATTGGAAAGCGAAACGTGGAAGAGG
>JBAZBT010000058.1:0-6896 GCA_041671345.1 Candidatus Micrarchaeia archaeon | reverse complement strand
GCAACGTGTCCGCCTTCTGCTCATCGCGCCCGCTGCAGAACAACGTGCTTTTGCTTTCCTTCCCATCCGCGCCCGGGGTGAACAAAAGCCTGGGCGCGGAAATCTCCTCATTGCTCATGAAGAGCGGGCTTTCGTCGCGCGAAGCGGCCCTTGCGGACGCGCTATCGTCCGAAAACACGCTCATAATCTCCCCCGCCGGCGCAATCCCCGTCCCCCTTCTTCAAAACGCCCGCGCGCTCGAGGCGCAAAACACCCGCGTTCTGGCCCTCGAGGCGCTGCCCGGAAAAACAATCGGCGAAAACGGCAGCATCGCCCCCCAAAACGGCAGCCTCCCGGAAAATTTTGCGCTGGTGCGCCTGCCGCCCTCGGATAGGGGGAATGCGCTTGCAGAGGCGGTGAAGCACGCGATTTTCCCGCCAGGAGGGGAAATCGTGCGCGCGCTTGCCCGGCCCGGCAACCTCACGCTGGTCGTGCCGCTGAACGGAAGCTCCGCATACTGCCGCGCAATATGCGAGCAAGGCGGCGGCAGGTACAGGTTTTCCGACAGCGGGCGCCTGTCCTCCCCGCCTGGCAGCCTGGATGGGCCCGCGCGGCTTGCCGCCGGGCAGGCCGGCATTTACGAGTTCTCGCTGCAGGGCGGGGACGAGGTGGGCCGGAACCTCCGCTTTTTCGCAGTGGCCGCCCTGCCCGAGGGCGAGTCGTTCAGGCAGGAAATCGCCGGCGGCGAGATAAGGCAGGGGTTTGCAAGCCGGTTTTCCATGGGCTTTTTGCAAGGGGGCAGGTACGTCGTGCGCGTGATAGACCAGTTTGGCAGGGTGCATGCGTCCGCATTCGTGCACGTGCCAACGCTTTCCATCCTGCCATTGCAGGCGGAAGGCAGCAGGTACGAGTTCCTGGCGCTTCTTGACGGCGTTGCGGCAGAAGGGGCGATATCCGCAAGGCTGGACAACGGCTCCCAGAAAAACTACACCGTGCACGAAGGCAGGCTCGTCATCTGGTCGGCGCCTGCCCCCGGCAACCATACTTTTGGCTTTGAGTTCTCAGGCTCGCGCGCGGATTACCCCTTCTCCCCCCGGCAGTCGGGCGTGGGCGCGCTTGCCGACTCGTATTTGCGCTTCGGAGTGCCTGCCGCAATTTTCGTCCTCGCGGTCTTCCTCCTCCTTCGCGCAGGCAGGCGGGCAAAATATTCCATCACCTTCCCGGAAACCGCGCCTTCCGGCTCGGAGGTGCTGCGCGTGGGCGCTGGCGATGCGGTTGCCGCCTATTTTGCCGCAGACCGGAAGTTCGGGGGCTTTTCCCTGCCGTGCTACCCCCAGGAAATCGCATCCGGGCTCCTGCGCGGGAAAGGCGCGCTGCCGATAAACGCCCACAGCATGCTGCGGGTTTTGCGCAAGCTTGCGGAGCAGGGCGTTTTTGCGGAGCATGAGGGCGCGTTTGTCCCGTCCGCGCGCATGGGCGGATTTTCCGCGCGCGAGCTTCTGATGCTGCGCACCATCCACGAGTGCATGCTTGAGAGGGGCCTGCGCTTTTCCAAGAAGCCATTAATCACCGTGAAAAAAGGCGGGCTCGAGCTCGCGCTTTTCAGGGGCAGGCCTTCGCTCCTGTCCGGCATAGGGAAAGCGTGCCGTGCGGTGGTGTTCGAAAGCAAGGAAGAGCTCGAGAAATTCAGGGAAGAGCTCGCCTCGCCCGGCGCAGAGAACAGCCGGGTGCACCTCGCCTTGGGAAATGACCTGCTCGTTTTCGTGGTTGCAAGCAAAAGCGGGCTTTTGGGGGTTTTGCCCTAGTGATGCCATGCGGCTGGCGCCTTTCATCCCCCTCATCCTGCTTTGCGCGCCCCTTTTTGCAGCGGCAGAAGTGGACCAGGCGTCCTCCCGCAACGCCGCGCTTGCCCCATTTCTTCTCGGCGCCGCGAATGCGTGCGGCGCGCCCCCGCGCGCGCCAACCGCCGACAGCCCATTTTCCGTGGCCGATGCCCGGGTGGTGTCCCTCATCCCGCAGGCGGGCAATGCGACAACCGACCTGGCAAACACATCCGCCCTCTGGTCGTGGTCCGCATCTTTCCCGCCAGAGGCGCGCTTTTCCATCCGGGAAGACGAGCGCTGCCCGGCGGGGGAAATCCGCTATTTTTCGCCCTCTCCCCCCTCGCTTTCAGGCACGCTTTCCTATTCTTACGGGAATTCCACCGAAACTCTCGCGCTTTCCTCGGCAGGGCCAAACCCCGCGCCCCTAAGCCTGCCTTCAGCAAAGCTGGCGGATGCGGATTTCCTGCAGCCTTTTGCCGCCCTCTCCATTTCCCTGTCCGCCCGCATCTTCGTCTCCTATTCATTTGCGAAAAGCGGCTATTCCTACCGCTGCAGCAGCGTTGGCGAATATGTCGGGTGCGGCTGCGAGATGGCTTATGGCTCCGGCATCCGCACCTTTGCGCAAGAGGTTTCCGACGCGCGCAATTTCTCGGTGGAAGTGGGGCCGGATTCCATCCTTTGGCTGAACCCGCCCCTTTCCTCGCGCCTGGCCGGGGGCGGGGATGGCAAGGTGGCGCTGTTCGTGCGCCGCGTGCCTGCGAACATTTCGCTCTTTTTCCGCGGCAGGGAAATTGCCTCTGTGCAGCCCTATTCGTTCCCAACCGGGGCCGGCCCGTGCGGGGAGGCGGCGGTGGGCAGGGAATTTTCACCCAGCCAGGGCGCATCATCGGGAATTTTCATGAACGCAAGCGGGCCCATTTTCCCGTCGCAGCTTGTGGGCAAAAACGCGTCCTATGTGCCGTTCTACCTGCAATTCCCCTGGCAAGCCGAGGCGGGCAAGGCAAATTTCACCGTCATTCTCGAGGATGCATTCTCGAACCGGCAAAACTTCTCCCGCGAGTTTTTTGTGCGGCAGCCCGCGCCGTTTTCCCCCGCGCCTGACTCGCCCGGAAGCGGCGGCGCAATGGAGCGGCGGAAAGCAAGCGGCTCGGCAACCGCCGCAGCCTATCCTCCGCGCACGCAGGCGGGCGAGTTCCCGGATTTCTCGCCAATCGCAGCCGCGTTCGCGCTTCCAATCGCCATAGGCGCAGCCATGCTCGCGCGCCGCCTGGAGTGGCTGTAGCGCACTGCATGCCATCGCGCAGGCGCAATCCCGGGAATAGCTCGTTTTAAAAAGAGTTCCAGCGTGATTTTTGCCGGTGTGGGCAGATGAATTATTTCAAGGAACATTTTTTGAGGGGAAGCGGCAACCTGCGCGAGGCGCTTCTCCATGTCAGGTTCATCAAAAGGATAGCCGTGCTCCATGAGGAGATCCCCAATGCAAGCAGGCGGCACAAAATGAAGCACCACCACATGCAAAGGCTCCATGAAAGGATGCAGAACGCCCCCGAAGGGCAACAGCACAAATTCAAGATGCACCTTGACCGGGCGCAGCTGGAATGCGCATCGCTTCTTTCAAGGAAAGACAGCATGGCTTCCGAGTTCGAAGCGCACCGCAGCGAGGTGCTCAATGGCAGGCTCTACCGGCGCGCGCTCGCTCTTGCCTCGCCTTTCATTTACAATGCATGCAAGGCGGCGGCCAGGATTTTTGGGTTTGCCGCCATTGCATCCCTCGTTGCCACCGTCCCCACAGGCCTGCTCGGCAGGTTCACGGGCAGCGGCGCAACCGCCGCCGCACTGCTTTGGGAAATAGGCGCGTTTTGCATATCCGGCGCGCTCTGCCTGGCTGCAGGCGCGGCAGAGAAATTCTTCAAGACAATCCGCAAGCTGCAAAAGCACGAGCACAAGGGCGCATGCCCCGCAAAGCCCGCGGGGCAGGCACATGCCATTTAACTGCTTGCCCCGTTACATCCCCATGCTTGAAATCGACGGCTCCCAGGGCGAAGGCGGAGGGCAGGTGCTGCGCACCGCGCTAGCGCTTTCGTGCGTGCTCCAAAGGGGCGTGAAAATAACGGGCATCCGGGCCGGCAGGCAAAAGCCGGGCCTCGCCGCGCAGCATCTCGCCGCCTGCCATCTCCTTTCCAGAATCTGCGATGCCAAAATGTCCGGCGCGTCCCTTGGCTCGGCATCAGTCTCGTTTTCCCCGGGCAAGGTTTCCGGCGGGAGCTACTCGTTTGACATCGGCACGGCGGGCTCCATAACTCTTCTCCTCCAGGCGGCGCTCCCGGTGCTTGCGCGCGCGGAAAAGCCAAGCACGCTTGAGATAACCGGCGGCACGCACGTTTCGCACTCCCCCCCATTCGAGTATTTTTCCGAGGTGTTCCTGCCAGCTGCCCGCAAGCTCGGCGTGCGCGCATCCGCGGAAATGCGGCGCGCTGGCTTTTACCCGAAAGGGGGCGGCATCGTTTCGCTGAAGGTGGAGCCATCAAAGCTTCGCGGCTGCGGATTTTTGCCATCGGCGCAGCCCATAAAATATTCCATCCTCTCCTCCTCGCTCCCCCCGCACGTCCTGCAGCGCGAGGAGGCGGAAGTGAAAAAGCCCTTCCCCGGCGCAACAGGCGGCGCCCGCGCGGTTGAAGCCGCATGCGCAGGCAACGCACTCACGGTTTGGAGCGGCGCATTCGGCGCATCTGCGCTTGGCGAAAGGGGGAAGCCCGCGGAAAAAGTGGCACAGGAGGCATGCGCGGAACTCATGCGCGGGATGCAGGCGGGCGATGGCGCGCGGCAGGGCGCAACCATGCAGCCTGCCTGCGCTGTTGACGCTCACTTGGCTGACCAGCTTCTCATTTACGCAGCGCTCGCGGAGGGGAAAACGGAGTTTTCCACGCCGGAATTCTCCGGGCACCTTCTGACAAACGCCGATGTAATACGCGCAATGACAGGAAGGAATATTACCTTTGGCAGTGACAGGGTTGCCAAGGTCGAAGGATAAGGTGGTATGATGGCAACGAAGGCAAACGTCGCACTTCTGGATTTTGCAGGCTTGGGCCTTGCCGCCATCATGGGCGTAATCGTTGCGCTTGCCAACCCTGTTTTCCTTGCGATAATGCTGATTTTCCTCGTGCTTTCCGTGCTTGTCACCCGCTACGGGTTTGAGAAGAAGCGCGACTTGGGGCTTTACGAGCACGAGAGGAGCTGGGAGAACGTATTGGCAAACGGGCTCATCCCGACGATATGCGCGGTTGCAAATCCCTGGATTGGCTGGGGCGCCTATGTCGGCTCCATCGCGGCAATCACCGCTGACAAGTTCGCATCCGAGCTTGGCGTGCTTGGCGGCGAGCCGATTTCGCTTTTGAACTTCAAGAAGACAAAGGCGGGCAGGAACGGCGCAATCACCGTCTTCGGCACGCTGATGTCCCTTGACGGCGCGCTTCTCATAGGCCTTGCCGCGCTGTTCCTCATCCCCGGGCTTGACCTGAGGAAAGTCGTTGCAATCGGGCTCGTCGGGTTCGGCGGCAGCATGGTGGACAGCATTGTCGGCGTGCTCGAGGAGCGCGGAATCGGCAACAAGGCGACCACGAACGCGATATGCGCAATCTTCGGCGCGGTGTGCGGGCTGGCTTTCCTTTAAAATTCGACTGAAAAGCTGGCAAAGCTTACTTTATCTATTTTTTTCCTTTCCATTTCACCTAGCTTTTCCACGCGGATGCCGAACGGCGTTTTGATGCCTTCCAGCCTGCGCACGAATTCCGCAAGCTTCTCTTCCTCTCCTTCGGCAACGATTTCCACCGTGCCGTCAGCCAAATTTTTTGCATAGCCTGCCAAGCTGATGGACGCGCCTATCCTGCAAACGAAATCCCTAAAGCCCACGCCCTGCACGCGGCCTGATGCGATGAAGCGAATGCGAAGCATTTCATTTCCTCCGGCGTATATCATTAATTTTCCTTGCAACGTGCAATTTTGTTACCACAAAATGCAAAAACTCAGAAAATCTTTACAAAGGTGGTGGTAAGACTATTGCCTCTCCAGCGGAAACAGGTCATACTTGACATTATGGTCGAAAATTATCGCGCTCTCAACCTTTCCAATCCACGGGAACGCCTGCCGGAGCGTGGCCATCTGGCGCTGGAACTCCTTCTGGTCGCGCACTTCCACAATCATCTCGAAATTCCAGCTTCCCAGCGTTTCTATCAGGAAAATTGCATTCGGATTTGCCTGCGCATAGCCATAGATTTTCCTGCGCTTCTCCTCGTCCAGGCCATCCGCCTGCAGGAAAAGCTGGTAGCACTGGCAGCCGTATTTCTGGCAGCTCACCTGCGGAGAAGCGCCCTGCAGAATCCCTTTCTCCCCCAGCCTTTTCAGCCTGAAGGCGACTGTGCTTGCAGGCATGCCTGTTTTTTTTGCAATTGCAACGGTTTCCGCGCGCGCATCTTGTGAAATGGCTTTCAGGATGGCAAAATCAGCACCATCCAGCACTTGCTTTCCCAGCTTCCTGCCAAAGTATGGTGTCCTGGCATTTGTTTTTCTCTCGCCTTTTACGAGATAATCTCGTGGGAACTGAGCTAGCTCCATCCTGATTGCCACTTCCCAGCCCGTCAGCACATTGCGCGCCTTTTCCTTAATCTTTGTGAAAATGGAATAGAATTCAAAATCATCGCGCGCCATCACTGCAAAGGCAAGGTCAAACCTGCCGCCAAAATCGGAAAGCCAGTACACGCGCGGATGCGCCATGAGGTATTCCAGCGCTTCCTTCCTACCCTCCTCGGATTCAAAGCAGCAGAAAACTCCATATCCGATGTATCCCAGCTCAGAGAAATTCACAAGCGCCATATAGTGCTTTATCACGCCCTCCTTTTCCAGGCGCGCGAGCCTGTAGCGCACTACCTCTGGCGAGGAGCGGACGGCGCGCGCAATCTGCTTCACGCCTGCGCGCGCCTTGCCTTCCAGCGCGAGCAATATCTTCCTGTCGAGGGCATCAAGTTCCATATTTTCATTTATAGCAAAAAAAGCTTATAAAAGCTGTTGTTTGGCAGAATTTTTGCTAAAAAGTATATT
>JBAZBT010000057.1:0-6997 GCA_041671345.1 Candidatus Micrarchaeia archaeon | reverse complement strand
CTTCTTTATCGCGTCCACGTTTTTCTTGGTGTAGTCCGCGCCCTTCTCCACTTCCGAGCTTGGCGCCCACTCGATATTGTAGACCGGATAGCCGCCCGTGCCTTCAGCCTGGCGCAGCGTATACAAATGCCCGACGGCAGAGACGACGACTATGTGCGCCCCGTCGCGCTCCACCTCGTAATACGGCACGCCGTTCGCAGACTTTCTCGCGGCCTTGCCCCTGCCTATGGCATATGCTATCTTCTCTGCAACTTTCGGCTTTTCGCAAATAACAAGCTTCATTCACACTCGCCCCGGCAGTTTTCTCTTTTTTGCATAAACCTTTTAACCTGCGCCTGCGATATCCCGCCGGGGGTGGGGCAATGGGGGTCAGGGGTCAGCTTTCCGCGGAAATGCTCGTGGTTCTGGTGGTTATCCTTGGCTTGGCCGTGATACTGGCAAGCACTCTCATGAAAAGTGCGGGCAAGGCGGCGGCAAGCGCGGATGCCAAGACCGACGCCGTGCTTGAGGCGTCCGACAAGGGCGTCACGAAGGGCGCGGGCGGCGACTACTGCGCGGCGGATTCCGACTGCGCCTCGAACAGTTGCGATGCCTACGCGAAAAAGTGCGCATAGCCTGCGCCTGCCGCGCAAGCGAAAAAGCGCGTCTGAGCAGAAAGGGGCGTTGTTTATGCCGAGCCCGCCTTATTCCCGCGCGCAAGCCTCAATCGAAACCCTGCTTGCCTTCATCATCTTCCTCTCGGCATTGGGCATGGTCTATGCGGCAAGCACGCGCCTCGCAGCAGCCTCGCAGTCGCGCCTCGACACGTCGCTCTCACAGTCCTCCTTCTCGGACTTTGCCGCCAAGCTCCAGTCCGCCTGCGCGCTTGGCAGCGGGAACGTGCGCGAGGTGGAAGTGAAAGGAAACGCCGCCACCCTCGCATCGCCCGCGGGCAATTCCGTGGTTTTTACCGCGGGCAAATTCACTTCAGCCGCAAATTCCTCGTGCGAAATCTCGCTCGCAACAAGCGCGCCTTCGCGCTCCTTCCGGATTGAGAACAGGGATGGCACGCTGGAGATAAGCTAGGCTGCCCCGGGCTCTCACGAGTTATTTTAAACATGGGCGAGGATATCCCACCATGAAAAAGCCAACCGCATCCGAAATCGTGGAAAGCGCCTTTGAGGGGGATGATGAGGGCGGCGCTTCGCGCAAGGCGAGCCACGAAGTCATGGGCGATATCGTGGAGCAGGCCAAGCAGGTCCAGCGCGTGGCCGAGAAAATCTATTTCCTGTCCCTCCTGAAACGGTTCGGACTGGCGTTCGGCGGAATCCTGCTGCTACTGGGGACGCTTGGCGCAACGGCGTTTTTCCTCCTCTTTTTCGGGGTTTTCTCAACAGGGCTCCCGAAGAACATCGAGCTTCTGGTGGAGATCGGGCTTGCGCTGATAGCAACAATACACATTCTCGCCGGCCTGGCGCTTCTTGCGGGCTAATCCGCCTTCTTGCCTGTGCGCAGTATGAGGTACAGCGACGCCACCAGGAGCGCAATCGAAGCCAGCAGTATCACCCCGTTCGGGTTGAACGACTCGATTTTAGGGAGATAAAATTGCCTGGCGTCTATCATGAAATAGAATATGAAGCCTATTGCGGACAGGAAAAGCAGGCCCCCTCCGACCGCGATTTTCACCCTGTTGAGCCCTATCACGTAAAGGTAGTATGCAAGCACCCCGGCAAGCAGCCAAAGGGTGCCGATGAAAAGCGACTGCGGCTGCATGAACAGGATGGCAACCAGGCTGAGCGCAATCGCCGCATACGGGACGTACGGGTAGAACGGGACCAGGAAAGGCCGCTCAAGCGAGGGCTGGTTCTTTCTCAGCGCCATGAGGGCGTATGTTGAGATTGCAATTGCCATGAAATATGCAAAGTCCGTCAAGTATGCCACGAATGCGACCGCTTCGGTCGCTGCAAAGACTATTATTATGGCGGCGCTTGCCAGGATGGCGTTGGTCGCAGTGCCCCTATGGCTGATTGCCGCTAGCCTGCGCGGCAAGTACCCGTCGCGCCCAAGGGCGTATGCGTTCATGGTCGCGGCGGTCATCGCGGCATTCAGCGAGGTGGCAATTGCGAGCAGGCCCGCAATGGTGAATAGCAGCCTGCCATTCTCCCCCATTGACACGTATGCGGCGTCAAGCACGGCATTTTCCGAGCCAGCCACAACCGACAGCGGAAGAATCGCGAAGACCGCAAGCGAGACTGCGACGTATATCGCCAGCAGCACCAAAAGGGTGAGCACGATCGCCCGCGGGATTGTCCTTCCCGGCTCCTTGATTGAGGATGAAACGGAAATTATGTCCTCGAACCCGATGAACGCGATGAACAGGAGCGCGGCTGTGGAAAAAGTCGCGCCCCAATCCCCGCCCATAAGGCCTGAAACATACGACCAGTCCCCGAGGCTTACCGTGGAGAAGACAAAAACGGCAAGCAGGAATATCAGCCCCGCCACCATCGCGTTCTGCACGCGCTTCAGCGTGCTCATGCCGAGGTAAATCAGGAGCCCGGATATCGCCACGAACGATATGGCCGTCAGCCCAATTGGCAGGGACACGATTATCTTCAGGAAATACGCGACCGCAATCGCGTTGAACGCGGCATAGACGATATTGCCGAACCAGACTATCCAGCCTATGATGAACGGCAGCATGCCCCTGAATGCGCGCCTAGCGAAAACATAGTCTGCGCCGGATGTCGGGATTGCCGTTGCAAGCTCCGCATAGCAGAGCCCCACCAGCAGGGCGAGCACGAAAGCGATGCATATCGATATGACGGCGTGCGTCCCGGCCAGCGAGCCTGCAAGGCCGAGCAGCAGGAATATTTCCGGCCCAAGCGCGCTGCCCACGCCGAGCATCACGCAGTCAAAAAGAGAAAGTTCCCGCTTGTCCATGCGCATAAATCAGCGTGCACCCTTTAATTCGTTTTGCCACCCGCGCCGCTACAGGCCCAAAAACTCCTTCACGAACGCAGCGCAGGCATCCCTATCCATGCCGTCAAGCATGATTGAGCGCACGCCCGCGCCCTCCCCGCCTGCATGTCCTCCAGGTTGTCGCCGACAAAAACAGCCTCGCCCGCGCGCACGCCCAGTTTCTCAAGCGCGCGCCTAATCATCGTCGGGTCGGGCTTGGGAGGGGAATCCCCGCTTGTCATCACCGCCTCGAAATATTTCCCGATGCCGATTTGCCGGAGCACCGCTATTGCTGAGGATTTCCTGTTGCTTGCGGCAGCAAGCCGATAGCGCGCGGCAATGGCAGGCACTTGCGCGGCAAGGAGCGACGGCTTCACAAGCGCCATGTTCTCATTCGTAAGCTCCCGCAGCCTGTCCAGCATCGCCGCAAGCTTTGCCCTGTCCGCGGAAAGCGAAGGGGCAAGCGCGATGAGCACGGACTCCGCCGAATGCGCGGAAGACATGCCCTTCACGCGCGCGTCCGGCACGTCAAAGCCAAAATCCTTCATGAGGCGGATGGTGTTGTGCGCAATCGCCTCGCGCGAGTCGGCAAGCACGCCGTCGATGTCGAAAATAATCGCTTTTATCTGAGTTGTATATCCTGCTGGATTTCCAACTTCTGAAAAATTTCTCTGGAATTTTTTCATTGCCATAAAATCTTCCGGTTTTTCTCAGTTTCCCCGTCCCTGCACAGCAACGCCACGCGCGAGGGCGCATGCGTGTCAGTGAAACGGTAGCCTGCCATTCCGGCAAGCTCGTTCGCAATTGCAGTTATCTCATCCATCGTCAGCATGGATTCCAGCGCCAGGCCCCGCGAGGGCTCGCGCGCGCCGCCCACGAACACCATGCTCTTCACTTCGACATAGTGCGGCTGCGCGGTTTTTATCTGCGCCGCATAGCCCTCCAAGCCGGTGTCATTCACGCCGCGCGCAATCGTCATGCGGAGCACAGTCCTTGTCCTCCCCCCAATCTCCGGCATCATGCCAAGCGTGCGCAGGTATTTTTTCCAAAGCCCCGGGGTGGAAGGGCGTATGAACTTGCGATAAACTTCCTCATTCGGCGCCACCATGGAAACATAGAGCTGCGTGGGCAGCGTTTTCCATTTTGCAACCGCTTCCGGAAGCGTGCCGTTCGTGACGACAAACGTGGTCATGCCGCGCGCGTGGAAATCGGAAAGCAATCCATCCATCTTGGGGTACATTGCCGGCTCGCCCGTCAACGAGAGCGCAACGTGCTTGGGGGAAAGCGCCTCAATGTAAAGGGATTTTTTCACATCCGGGTTTCCGCCAAAGCCGGCGACAAGGGTTTTCTGCGCCTTCACCAGCCCCTCTGCAATTTCCCCTGGCTCCCCCCAAGCAAAGCCTTTCACATTCCCATACACATTCCTTTCAGGCATCATCCTCCAGCAGAAAACGCAGGCATGGTTGCAGAACTGCAGCACGGGCGTGCACTGCAGGCA
The DNA here is from genome assembly GCA_041671345.1 of Candidatus Micrarchaeia archaeon. Taxonomy (GTDB): domain Archaea; phylum Micrarchaeota; class Micrarchaeia; order Anstonellales; family Anstonellaceae; genus UBA10161. The sequence goes on along the minus strand of JBAZBT010000057.1, from coordinate 2,562 downwards.
GCGGTGCGATGAAATCCCGTAGAACTTCGACTTGTAGCATTCCCCCCTTCCGCGCAGCGACTCGCCTGCCCAGTGGCAGAGCTTTGCCGCGGAGTGCTCGCCCACCACGGCATACTTCTGGTTCACAAGCTTCGCAAGCATGCCGTCCGGCAGGCTGGCATTGCCGCGCCGAAGCGCATCATAGTGCTTCCCCTTCCCAAGCTTCCTCCTCACCCTTGCCATGATTCCCTTGCTTCTCCTTCACGTTATAAACCTTTTGAGGCAATACAGCGACAGCATTCTTCCGAGGCCATTTTTTGCAGAGCCTCCAAGAGCGGGATATCATGGCAATCAAACTCGATTTTTCACCAAAAAGGAAGTCCGCGTGCGTTTCAGAGCCCGAGTCGGTCTCCTCGCTTGTGAACGGGCACTACGGCTACATGAAAAAAGGCACCATACACCTTTTCCCCGAGGAGGCGCTTTACCTGATGGACATACGGAACGCGCGCGCGTTCGACTCCTCGCTGAACGAATACCGCTTCAACCACGTTGCCGCGGCTTTCGAGCGCAAGCGCCAGATGGCGCGCTATTTCACCTACAAGGACTGGCGGGACAGGGGGCTGATTGCGCGCCAGGTGAGCGAGATTTGCGAGCGCTACGGCAGGAACAACAGCATAAAATACCCCGCCGGCTCGCTTGTGCTTGACAAATACTCCCTGGTCGGCCGCTTCTACCCCGACGACCTGTGGTCCATAATCGACGACGAGGAAGCCGGCAAGCGGCTTTACGGGGAGCACTGGTTCGGCCAGTTCGGCTCCTATAAGGCCGAGCAGCGCGGCAGGCTTTCCAAGCTAGATTCCTATGAAACGCTTTTCCTCATGCGCCACTCGGGCATGCGGCTTGAGAATGCCGACGAGGCGGGCGTAATCCGGGCCGCCAAGCGCCAGCACAAGGACTTCCTGCACCTCTACGAGGTCTACGAGGACTGGCGCCTGCACGGCTTCGTGCTGAAAACAGGCTTCAAGTTCGGCACGCATTTCAGGCTCTACTTCCCCGGCGCCTCGCCGTCGCGCGAGGGCAAGGAGTGGATACACAGCAAGCACGTGGTGCACTGCTTCCCGCGCGAAAGCAAGCTGCTCATATCCGAATGGGCGCGCGCCATCCGCGTGGCGCACTCGGTGAAAAAGACATTCCTGCTCGCCATCCCGGGCGAGGCGAAAAAGAAGGCTAAGGCAGCTGCAAAGAAGGCAAAGGCGGAATCGGCAGAGCTTCACACCACCCTTGATTTCCTCCTCTACCATCGCCAGCACGGCGGCATCGAGAACCCGAAGACGGGGAAGCCCAAATACCTGATGTTCTCGCTTTCCGAGGAGGAGCACATCGGCGGCGAGGAGCTTGCGGACGCGATTGCGCAGTGCAAGCGGATCGGGCTTGAGCTGCTGCTTGCAATCTGCGACCGCGAGACTTCCGTCACCTACTATCTTGTGAAAAGGCTCGAGGTGCCGGGAAGCACGCGCGAGTACTACGAAATAGAATGGGTGCAGCCCTGATCAGCCCAAGGGGGCTCCGTTGCCGAGCTGCGCTCGACTTCGCGCCAAAAGCCTCGGGGCTTTTGCCGTCCCCCTTAGTCCGACATGTGCCATTTTTCGGCGAACCGAAAAATGCATATGCAAAGTGCCTTGCACTTTGCACACCGCCCAAACCCCCGAGACTAGACTTTAATTTTATATTCAAAATAGTCATCCCACGGGTTCTCCATCTTCATCATCTGCGCGCGGGTGAGCTTCTCGAAATAGCGGCGGAAGGGGCGCATGGAATTCCCGTGCGCGGAAATCGCGGCATTCACCCTGTTTTTCTTCATGTAGGCGATGAGGTCGCGCACGAACGGCAGCACGCGCGCCTCCACCATCTTTATGCTCTCCCCGCCCGGCGGGGGGTAGTCGTATTTCCGGCGGATATTATGGAGCTCGCCCGACGAATGCTCGCGCTCGTATTTCGCGTGCGAGGTGCCTGAAAGCTTCCCATAGCTCCGCTCGATCATCCTGTCGTCAACGAACACCGCGCGGCATTCTGGGTGGCGCTTGAGCACCTCCGAAAGCGTGTCGCGCGAGCGGGAAAGCGACGTGCAGATGGCAATGTCGATTCCCTTGTTCGACAGCTTTCTCGCCACCACCTTTGCCTGCACTTTCCCGAACGGGGTAAGTTTTGAGTCCAGCCAGCCGGTGAAATAGTGGTTCTTGTTGAACACGGTCTGCGCATGGCGGAAAAGGTAGATGGTGGGCTGCTTGCGCCAGCCAGCCACCTCTGTCCTTGCCCACTTCCCTGAAAAATCGAAATCCGACTTTTTTGGTTTCCTTGCCATGCAAGGGCAAGCGAACCCAACATATAAATACCCTCGCGCGGCATTTCTGGCATGGCAAGAAAGATATTCCTGGTGCGCCACGGCGAGGCTGACTCGAACGCCGGCGGCTTCTTTGCAGGCTGGAAGGACGTCCCGCTCACGCCTTTGGGCCACCAGCAGGCTGTGCTCCTGAGCAGGCGGCTGCTGCACGAGCCCATCGGCAGGGCATACTGCTCCGACCT
>JBAZBT010000056.1:0-7067 GCA_041671345.1 Candidatus Micrarchaeia archaeon | reverse complement strand
TGTCGCGCAGTATCAGCCTCGGGAAAATCCCCAATGCCTTTATCTCGTCGAGCAGGAGCTTGAACGCGTAGCTCATTTCCACCGCGTGGATCTCCTTTGCGTCCACGGAGGGGTCGAGCGGGTCGTACAGGCGGTTCTTCGTGTGGTCCTGCACCGCTATCGCCCCGGTCTTCGAGGAAACGAACAGCGTGGTCTTGTCCGACTCGTCAAGCAGCCTTTCCTTGATGAGCATCGACGCACCGTAGCCTATCAGGCAGTCGCGTTCCATCTCCCCGAACCTCAAGCCTCCCTCCCTCGAGCGGCCTTCGGTCGGCTGGTGCGTGAGCAGCTGCACCGGCCCCCTTGAGCGCACGTGCATCTTGTTGCTGACAAGGTGGTGCAGCTTCTGGTAGTAGATGACGCCTATGAATATCTTCGTCTTGATGGCCTTGCCCGTGAAGCCGTCGTAGAGGATTTCCTCGCCGTACTCCTCAAGCCCGTGCTCCTTCATGATTTTCTTCATGCCCTCGTCCGTGTCGCCCTCGAATGCCGTGGCGTCCACGAGCTTTCCCGAGTAGCAAGCCGCCTTGCTTCCCAGCATCTCGAGCAGGTGGCCTATTGTCATACGGGAAGGGATGGCGTGCGGGTTGATGATAAGGTCGGGGACAATGCCGTCCTTTGAGAAAGGCATGTCCTCCTGCGGGCGGAGCATCCCTATTACACCCTTTTGCCCGTGGCGTGAGGCGAACTTGTCGCCCACCTCGGGCACCTTGATGGAGCGCATCCTCACCTTCACAAGGCGCGTGCCTGCGAGCGAGTCTGAAAGAAGGACCGAGTCGACAACGCCGCCTTCACCCGACTTGAGCGTGAGCGAGTTCTCCCTCTTCTTCTCCTCCGTCACCCCGAAAACAGTGATCTCTTCCAGGAACCTCGGCGGCGACGTCTTGCCGACAAGCACGTCCCTCGAATCGGCCTCGCACTCCGGCGAGATGATGCCGTCCTCGCCAAGGAAGCGGTAAGCCGATTCCTCGCGGTAGCCGGACGTTGTCGCAGCCGGGATTTCGAACTTGTCGCGCTGCCCGCCCGGGTAGCGGCGCTCCTCGCTGTCATGCGTCTTGTAGAAGACGCTCCTTCCGAGCCCGCGGTCCACCGCGTTTCGGTTCATGACCACCGCGTCCCCGATGTTGTACCCGTACGAGCTTGTAACCGCCACCACGAAGTTCTGCCCCGCCGCGCGCTCCGCAAAGCCCAGAAGGCCGTATGCCTTTGTCTGGGCGAGCGGCTGCTGCGGATAGTATAGTATATGCCCGCGCGAGTCGTTGCGCATGTTGAAGTTGACGGTGTATGTCCCCAGCGACTGCTTTGCCATGGCGCATGCCATGGTAATCCTCGGGGACGAATTGTACTCCGGGAACGGCAAGACAGACACGGTCACCCCGAAAATGGAGGACGGCGAAAGCTCAAGGTGCGTGTGCTCGGGCGTGATGTCCTCGGGGCGGAGCGCCACGTACGCGGTCTCTTCCTCCTCCGCGTCGAGGTATTCGATGACCCCCAGCTTCACCAGGCTTCCCCAGGTGATTTCGCCCTTGGACAGCTGGTCCAGGAGCACCGGCGTGAGGCGGGGCTGCCCGCTCTCGACTACGATGTATGGGCGGCGCGCGCGGCCCTGGTCCCCGTTGATGAACAGGTCCTCCGTCTTCTGGTTGTAGTGGAAATTGACCTGCGGCGAGAGGCTCCCGCTCCTCCTCTTGCTCCTCAGCTCGGAAATGAGCATCTTGCCGCTCTCGTGGAAGCCGATGAGCCTTCCGTTGAGGTACACGCTGGTCTTGCCAGACTGCCCTATCGGAACCTGCTTTCTCCTCTTGATTTTTTTGCGTTTCACAAATATCACCGCGCAATTAACTTTAGGGCTTGACGCCGAGCTTGACGATTGCCTCTTCCACTGCCTTTTCATCCTCGCCGATAGAAACTTCACAAAGGAGCGACATGTTCTTCACCAGCGCGCAGCTCGGGCCTTCCGGCGACTCGTTCGGGCAGAGCTTGCCCCAGTGCGTGCCGTGCAAGTCGCGGGCCTTGAAGTGCGGGTGCTTGCGCGAGAGGGGGGAGATTATCCTCCTCAAATGCGACACCGTGGAGAGGTAGCTTGTCCTGTCCAAAAGCTGCGACACTCCCGTCTGCCCTGCAATCCAGTTGCCTGTCGCCATGGAGTACCTTATCCTGTCCGTGAGGGCATCCGGGCGCACAAGCGTCTGCACCGCGAGGTGCCTGCCTCTCGAGTCCGCCCTGCCTGCCTGGTAGGAAACGTCCTTCACAAGGAACTGGAACGCATAGCGGAACAGGTCCTCCATCAGGTCGCCCGCGAGCTTTATTCTCTTGTTGGCGTAGTGGTCCTTGTCGTCCTGCGGGATTTCCTTGTATGCCACCTTGCTCGCGTGCTCCGCCATCTTGCAGAGGTAGCGCGCCTTCCTTATCCTGTCCGCCGGCGTGTTGCCGATGTGCGGGAGGAGGTAGGTGTCAAGCAGTATCTCGGCGCGCTTCTCCTGGTAGTCCTTTGCCTGCCCGGGCGCGGCCTTCCTGCCGATGTACTCGATTGCCGTCTTCCTGTCGCTCACCTTGTTCACGCTGTCCACTTCAAGGTTCAGCAACACGTCGTTCTTCACGTTCCTGTCATCCGAGAAAACGGAAAGTATGTCCTCCTTCTTCTCAAGCCCCAGCGCGCGGAGCGTCGCGGTGAATGCCAGGTCCTTTGGCGATGCCGGGAAAACCACGCGCATCGCGCCGTCGTTCGTCCTCTCCACCACGGAGCGCGCGCGGAAGCCGAACCTCGTGGAAAATACCTTCGCGGTGATAAGCGTGTTGTCCTTCTCCCTCGTGCACATTATCTTGTTGGGCGCAAGGTCCTCAATCGAGGTGAGCGCGCGCTCGGAGCCGTTGATGATGAAGTAGCCGCCCGGGTCGGCAGGGTCCTCGCCCGATGCGATGAGCTCGTCCTCGCTCATGTTGTCCAGGTAGCAGAGCTTGGATTTTATCATGACCGGCAATTCGCCGATGAAAACCTCGGAGAACATCGTCTTTTCCACGCCGTTGAAGACAGGCACTATCTCCAGGAAGATGGGCGCGGCATACGTGAGGTTCCTCAGGCGCGCCTCGGACGGGAGGATTGCGCGCTGTGCGCCGTCGGCCTCGATGATTTTCGGCTTCTCAATCCTGATTTGCCCGAAGCGGAGCTCAAAGCCTTCCACGGCGGGCTGGATGATGCCCACGCGGTTCACTATGGTCTGCAGCCCGTTGTCTATGAACTTGTTGTACGAGTCCAGGTGCTGCTTGACCAGGCTGTTCTCCTTAAAATACGCCGTCAATAGTTCTCCTGACATATGAAACACCCTGGCAATCCCTATTCTGCTTGTTTGCGCGCTTCCTTTCCGTTGCTTAAGCTAAGTGCTGTTCCTATTCAACCACGAGCCTGTAATATTTCGAGTCGTCGAGGCGTGAAATCACGACTATCTGGCCGGCCTTTGCGCCCTTCCCGATAAGCGCTGCGTCCTTGGCGCGGATTTTCGGTATTTGCAGGCGCGACACCCTGAATTCCGCAAGCACCTTCTCCGCGTCATCCTTGGAAAGTACCTTATGTTCGGGGATTATTTCGTGTGATGGAGCGTCTTTATCAGCCAAGGAAACACCTAACCAAGTCGTTGAGTACTGTAGCGTCTAATTATGGGGCAAATGTTTATAAAGTATCCCAAACGCGCTGCGGAACCCGTCAAAGCAGGGCAAGTTGCATGATTGCTGCCCTGGGCCCTCCTACTTCTTTTCATCGGATTGGAACTCCCCCGCTCCATTTCTGAAAAAGTTGCCTGCAACTTTTTCATCGGCAACTACCTCGAACGCCACTTTCTTCCCATTCCCGAGGAAAGCCGCGGCGTCCGCAGCGCCGAACGGGCTTGCCGCGATGAAATTCACTCCCCCCTTCTGAGAGAAAAACCACTTGTCCTCCTTGCTCGGGCGCGCATAGCCGTCCGGGTGAGAATGGAACGTGCCCACCAGCCCCTCGATCCACGGCAGCATCCAGTCCGAAAAGGACGTCATCGTCTCGGATGTCATTATGCCCGGCGGGATGAGCGTGTCCTCTATCACCATGTCGTTCCCCTCGCGCTTGCCGCGCAGCAGGCAGATGAATTCGTTCGGGTAAGCCGCCTTCGCGCCCGCAAGCATGGAGAGGAATGCGTTTTTCCGTATCTTGACTTTCATTTCTTCCTTTGCCATGCGATGATTGGCTAGGGGAAGGTTTAAAAGTTAATCTATATATATTACCACTATTAAACACAGGTTATTGCCATGGCACGTGATTTGCTAAAGATTTATTCGCTAAGCCTCAAGAATGGGCGGCTTTCAGACTTGCGCTCAGAAATAATGCAGGCTGTCAAGCATGCCAAAGACAATGGCGACCGCAACATACCTGTTGCAATATTGGCATCTGAGACCTCGCTCCGCTATCGCTTCAATATACGCAATAATGTGGTGCTCAAGCAAATCGATGCAATCCGAAAGGACCTTCCCTCAGACATGTGGATTGCAGTTGCCTTTTCCGCATTTGTCCGCGAGGGGCTCAGCCTTTCAAACATGGGCCACTTTTTCACAAAGGAAATGCCCCTTTCTCAGCCAAAGCGCAGGAATCCGAATGGCGATAAAGAGCAAATATCGCATTTCTTCCAAAATGATTTTATCCGCTTTAAATACCGCCTTGGACACAAATCAGCGCCCACAATTGATGAAATTGCTAATGAAAAGATAGCAAACGGTCAAAAGCTCGCAGATAACAATGAACCTTATTGCACGCACACCACGCCCAACGGGATTGCGCTGGAATATCGAGTATGCGCCGACATCTGGGAAGTGCCAAACACGAGCAAAGATGCAATAACACTAGTGTCAGCATGGGGGTTAGACTATAATGAAGCCGCCTCATTTGCCAGGCGCCCGCTCATCATCATTAACGATTCCAAGGCCAGGTATTCCGGTGGGCCCAAGACCTATTTGAACAACAGCGAACGAATTTTCCCAATGAATGAAACTGGCTTCACCGCAATCTTCACAGTAACTGATGAAATTTTTCCTGCCCGCCCTAAACAATAGCTCTCCTGTTTCTATGCCGTGCACCGCTGGCTTGAGCGCAAAATGCTCCATTTTCGCAATCGCCTTCCTCACCGACGGGAAAAGCAGGGGCGCGAGTATGAGCGAGACTGCGGCAATGCCGAGCAAATGCTTCACTGTGAATGGCACCTGCCCTAAAAGCGCGTCTGAAAACGGCATTCCCCACACGAATGTCGACGCTATCGGGCCTGTGAGCGCGTCGAACAGCAGCGTGCCGCCGATGCCGAGCTTTGCGAACGTGAAAGGCGAGCCGTCGGGCTTCTGGCGCGCGAAAAGCAATGCGACAATCCCCCATGCAAGCGCGCCTGTGAGCGTCCAAAGCCCGATTGACTGCGCGCCGAAAAGCACGGCGGGCAGGATATCCACGAGCGAATAGCACGCCGCTCCGGCGAAAAACGCATACCTCCCCTTGAAGAACGGGAAGAGCAGCATGGAAAATACCGCCAGCGCCCCGAATTGCCAGGATATCCCCAATGAAAAATCAAGCGCCATGTGGTTGCCTCAGTCCGAATCCGCCCTTTTCGGCAGCAGCCCGAGCTTCTTCACTGCCCACCACGAGAAGAAGGTGGCGATCACCGTGGAGCCTATGATGAGCCCGAGGTACCATCCCTCGTCGCCCGGCTGGAAATTGAACATTGCATTGCCCATCACGGTGGCAATGGTGTTCGGCACCAAAAGCGCGGTGCCGATGATTGTGAGGTATGCGACGAGCAGCGCAAGCCTGTTGTTCAGTATCTGCAGCTGGTTGTTGTAAATCGACTGCAGCACTTCGAGGCCCGACGCAAGCACGTCGGACAGGTGCTCGGCAAGCCCTATCTGCGCATGAACCTCCCCGACGAGGCCGGATATCCTGTCGATGATTTTCGAGTCGTCGGTGATGAGGTCCGCATCCCCGTAGCGCAATGACGAGAGCGCATCCACCGTCGCCCACAGGCCGGAGAGGTAAACGATAAGCGCGTGCTTCATGTGGTATATCTTGTCGCCAATGACCTCACGCGAGGTTTTCGGGTCGGAAAGCTCGCGGCTGAGCAGGTCGCCCTGCTCCTCGATGACCTGCAAATACTCGAAATTCTTCGCGTTGCTCTCGTCTATAATCCTGATGAGCAGCATGGTCATCTTGTCGTTCTGTGGCATGCCCGACGGGAGCTTCTTCAGGAGCGTAGCGGCGTAGCGGCGCACGCGGAAGAAGCGCGTGGTCTCGGACGTGTGCAATGTGAGTATCATGTTCTTCCTGATGAGTATGAGCATGGGGCGCAATGAGACCTCAAACCCCTCCACATGTATCGCAGGGAGGAAAAGCCCCATCTCGCTGTTGAAGTCCTCGTAGCCGCTCCTCGTGTTCTTGAGCAGGTTCTTCACCAGTATCTCCGAAAAGCCGAACTTGAGGGCGACCTGCAGCGGCTCCTTCGTGAAGTCGTCCACTATGAAGTCGACCCACGCCACGCTTGCCCTGCTCACGAAGTGCCCCAGGTCCTCGACGTATTCCGAGCGCACGCACTGCGTCCTGTCGCCTGAGAGGGTTGCGCAGAAGCCGCGCGCCTTATACACTTCGGATGCAGAATCAGCGGAGATGTTCCCGTTCTCCTCGGTTATCCCGGTAAGGACGTGTTTCTTTTTTGCCACGCGGCTTTTTCCCGCGCAGGCATTAAATAGCTTTTGCTGCGCCTAAGCTACTCGCAGATGATGACGAAGGTGATCTCTTACCCTTTTCTTCCCGCGGCAACGCGCGAGGGCTGGGAGTGATGAGAGACAGGCGGTCTGATGCATATTACTGTGCCTGAGCGACACGACCATCTTTGGCAATTGCCTAACTTGACGAAAAACAGTCAGGTGATTGCCTAACTGCTGTTTTTCGACGTTTTTTCACAGCTCATTTCCGCGAAAGGTTGCCGCGGCGTTCTTTGGCTTGCAGCCAAAGATGCACCATTGAGCTGCAG